>JAILRG010000062.1 GCA_024698325.1 Treponema sp. | reverse complement strand
ACTTCCCGGGATTTCAGGAATCTTGCTGACGACATGGACAGAAGCGGAAGCCGGACTTTCGAAGAATACCAGAAGAAATGGGAAAGTGAAAGCCTGGACTGGCAGATAGAAGAAAGGAAAAAGAAATTAGACTTGAGAGTAAGCCGTAGAAGAAACATGGATATGGAGCGATAAATACAGGAAAATCGCCCGCTTGCAAAATTGCGAATCGGGAAATCAGGAACAAAGGGTCCTGCTTTCCCGATTTTTTTTATTAAAAAGCATTGGAAATGAGCCCCTAAAGATTGGTCTTGCCAATCACAGTGAACACAACACCGACAATGGCAACGACGGAAGCAGGGCTCCTGTAGCCATAGTCGGGGTTGTGTGACCGTAACGCCGGTCAATCACTGGGAAAAAACTGAAATATTCACGCATGACGGAATATTTCACAAGTTCACTGTGAGGCAAGACTGGGGTTGCAGGGTTGCAAGTTCCTTCCTTTAAAAGGGATGCAGCTTCTTCTTTCACCCCGTCGTGAAATTTTAGACAAAAAGACATTTTACCCGGGAAATGTATTTTTCTTCCTGAATGATATTATTTTCATATTCAAAGTTTATTCTCTTAAGTTTACGCCTTTTTCTCTTAATTGACTTTTGACTCAACCTGACTTCTTTCTTATCTACTAAATAGCCCAGATAAACAAGGCCGTCTTTACACTTTCCAAGAACGAAAGGATTTAAATTTAGAAATAGTTTTTGACTGCAGAAAATTTGGATTTTCTGTAAAAAATCTTTTAGTCTTTCCTTAGAGTTGTCAAACAATAGAAAATCGTCCATATAACGGACATAGCCATTGGGTTTTAAATGTTCAAGGACATTCATAATTGCATGATGCATAACCCTATCTATAAAAGGAACTACGCTTATAATCCGTTCGAGCCCTTTGTTCCTGATTTACTGGTTCACTGAAAAATGACTTAAAAAAAACTTGACAATTCCTTAAGGGGGGGGGTAAGATACTCTTAAACTTTTTCTTTAGGAGGATTTTGCCCATGAAAAAGCTTTTATTCCAGATACCGGTTGCGGCGCTTACGGCACTTGCTTTTTTGTTTACCTCGTGCTCAAACAACATCAGCGACGTTGCCTTGGATGAGTCTTCTTCTGGTGTAGCACAGACTGGCTCAAATGAAGAGTCGCTTGTCGTCTTTACCGGAAATCCCGTTTATGACATCACACTCTTAAATGACTACTGGGCAAAAAACGGTACGCCGTTTGACGCGACTGCGGATTCGACACTTCGACAAGGCGCAGTTTTCTCAAGCCTTTTTTCCCGTGCGGCAGAAGAAGCTGCAATCAACGGCTTTGGTGACATGGTAAAGAATTTTTCGGGTAAGTCCCTGCTTACCTGGGCGGGCGGCACGGCACTTTCGGGAACCATTAGCGCAGTAGCAGGCGTTGGCGTTACCTATCTGCTTGACGCGCTCGGCATTGTTAAGAGCACGACAAGCTACTTAAAGGAAATCAGCGGAAAGCTTGATAAAATCGAAAAGCAGCTTGCTACTATGCAGACCATGCTGACGGAAATGGAAGCAAAGCTTTATACCGAAACGCAGTATCAGGGAGAGTTGACCCGCTACTACACGGTCATGCAGAACCGTGACAGCCAGTACAATAACATCTACACTGACGCGATGATTTGCTGGAACAGCATTATCGATGTTCTTTTTGAAGCTGCAGTCGCATCTCAGTATCAAGATGATGCGACAGGTTACGCGGCAAAAATTGCCGAGCTCAACACAAAAGAAAAAAGGCTTTCTTACCTGAGTGCCTTCATCGACAGCACAAGCTGGGAGAATGCGACGAGCGCCTCAGATGTGGCTGTCACGACTGATGCGGCAGGCACGGCGTTCAAAAAATATTTTGAGGACAATGCGCAGAGTATCAGCAAAACAATAGAAGAGAAGGTCAAGGCTTGGGGTGCAAATGCGAACACAGGAGCTTCGAGCGTGTTCAAACTCTGTAAGTATCTGACCGACACCAACAAGGGCATCGCAAGCGAAAGCTTTAATATGTACCAGCTCTACGACAAATACGCAGAAGTATGCTTTGTCTGGGAGCAGGAAGGCTACAGCTGGCGGCAGCAGATGCGTGATCAGGACAGTGCGATTATCGCGATGAGCGCCCCCCTTGCCTACTGGTATTATGCGCTTACCGAAACGCTTCATGCCTCATCCACAAACTGCAGCGAATTGCAGGCCTATGTGAAAGCCGCATTGTCGCTTAATGAAACGTACCCCGTCGTGCGTCATTCCACACCGATTTACCAGAAATGGGGCAGCAAGTGGCAGGGACAGGCCTTTACGGGAACGCTTGCCCAAATAGACTACACAAAAGTGATGAGCAGTGAATGGGCAACGCCCACTATAAAAAAAAGCAATAGTAGTAATGTTGCAAAGAAGAATATACTGAAAGAGTCGAACTACCGCTATAACGCTTCCCGTTTATACGCAGGCTTAGGCCCAAAGGCACCGCCGTCAGATACCAATACCATTTGCACCGAGGCGCAGGACATGGCCATGCCGGAAGAATGGTACAAAGAAATTTTTGATGCGTATGCAGTTAAGTCTTCAACGGGCGTAACGCATAAGGCGCTCTTTGACATATTCAAGTCGGTTGGCTTTACCAATGCTGACGGAAGTGCATTTTCATTTACTCCCTCAACTGTGCAGGGCTATGAAGACTTTTTTATCACGAACCGCAGAACCTATATGAGAGTTGCAACGGGATACAATGCTGGTAACTGGCATGAGTACTGCCCGCATGTTACGGTTGTCGTTGGAAACTCAACTGCGACCTACGAACGAAGCGGGCATGAGGTATGTCCTGTCGTGTACCTGGGCCGCTATGTATACCATGTCAGTCATTATGGAAAATCAACACACGATTCCGATGTAAGCGATGGATACAAAGTCTGTATGAAAACATTGACGACCTGGCTGCATAAGTTCTACTACCCCGTAAAGACTGACACCATCGTGGAAGCACAGTAAGGAGGCACCACATGAAACTGACAGGAATATTTATTGTACCCCTAGCCGCATTCCTCTCACTCGCCATGCTTACCGCCTGCTCCAACGACACGGTAGAGGTAGCTTCTCTGGTAGAAAAGGCTGTTACAGAAAACGCTGAAGGCGCAGTAAGCCTTGAGGACACGACGCTGTACGGCGATTTGATGAACGCCCGCTTTGTGGGCGCCCACACTGCATACATTACGCTGTACGACTCTACCGTAAGCGAGGAAGAGAACCTCTACACCTACAGCGCGACCGGCGACACGCTTACGCTCACCTTGCGGAAAATTGCCGCGCCGGACGGAAGTGGCCGCCTGCTTACGCAGGACGAATACATCGGCTGGTGGAACTCACAGGACTTCAAGCTTTCAAACATCATCACGGATGATGTTACAAGCTGGTACTGGAAGGAAACGCTTACCGTTACAGATACGGAAAGCACAGTCTACACGTTCACGAACAAGACGACGTATACCCGAAGCGGCGATGCGATAACAGAGGAGATGACGACCTGCGGTATAAAAAAGCCGGACGGCGGCACGGAAACGGAGCTTTTTACTGATGTGACCGGCTACACTGAGATAGAAAGCAAATACAGCGCATCTGAGTTTACAAATGTCGTCACTGTGCATGTATACGAAGTGACCACCAAAATTGTAAACGAAGAAGAAGAAGTGAGCGTAGCGCCCTACACCGGCTATCCGCTGGAGTTGGGGACTGCAACTGTCGGCGAAAGCGAGTCTGACATCGGCTCGGATGATGCGGATACGCAGGAAGAAATCGACGAGCGGGAAGGATTCTTTGAATCGCGTTACGAACAGCTTTCTGCAAATGACTGGCTTTTAGTTAAGACCGCGTTCATGCCGCAGACATTCAGCTACGAAAAGGACAAGACCGTAACTAGATCTGCGCTGAACGATGACGGCACGTATGAGTATTACGACGTCACCTACGATTACTACCTGACGCAGCGCTACACTGCAGCAGAGACAGCACTCTTCATGTATACGACAGAAGTAACAGAAGACCTTGAGGCGTTCTCGGGTACTGTCGCCGTGTTCAGCGGCTACAGCGGTTCTGTCACCGTCGTCGAGAACGGTGAGACGACCGAAAGCTATCTGGCAGATACGCTTGATACCGAAAACAAGACACTTGCGTTTGTGGTGGATACCGGAAATGACGAATACGGCTCGATTACCGCCACCTACAGCCTAAACGAAAACGGCGACAATACGACGCTTACGCTTGCCTATGAGACAAAAGACGGCTTTACGGTGAGCGGTGAGACTATCACACTGGAATACAGCTCGATTACGAGCGGGCTTATGATAATAGACTAACATTGTTCCATACGAGGAGGTTTTGTATGAAGAAGATTGCACTGATTGCCCTTGCGGCTATGCTTACAGGTGTGGCTTTTGCACAGGAAAAGGACTATTCGAAAAAGACATGGACCAACGATATCGGCATTTCGCTGAGCATTCCGGTCATGCAGTATAAGGTCGATGGTAACACAATCAAGCAGTGGGGCGTTTCCTTCGACGCGATGTACATGGGCGTGCATAAAAACGGCTTTACCGTAAAGGCTTCTACTGGTGGCGGCACGGCAAATTCTGGCAGCATTACATTCGGAGACGATGATGACAGCCCCTTCGGCTCGTTCGTGCGCGGAGACCTGGGCGCGGGCTACAGTTTTGTGCACAACAATGGTTTTACGCTTTCCGCCCTTGCCATGTTCGGCATAGAAGCAGCTACCTACGAGACGAAAGCAAAAAACTATACGCATCCAGATTTTGGAGATGTTGACCGCTCCTACTCGGCAGCCCTTGTAGGCATTACCCTGGGCGCAGATATTACGGCCGCATGGTACTCTAAAGAGCATTTCGGCTATTTTGTGAACATCGCTGCCCGCTATATTCCCCTCGCAGGCCTGGTCAGCGGAACAAAGTATGAGGACGGAGATCTAACCTACAGCGAAAGCTTAACATCGACCGGACATGGCCTTTTCAGCATAACGCCTGCATGTGGCGTTCTCTGGAGATTCTAGTCGCCAGGTTTAATTTTGACTCTCGTCCGTGCTTTCTGTGCGGATGAGCTGTATATCGCCGTCGCATTTCCGCTTTACGCCGGGAAAATTTCCCGACTACCACAATTTGGTAGTAAAATTGGGTAGAAAAAAGTATTTTTCGTTATAGTTGAGTATAGCATTTTGCTTGACCAAACAGTAAAAACACCATAAAATTCAACTAGATTATCGTTAAATATTCATAGGTAAAGCGTGGTACAGTTCTCAAAGGTCTCCTCATAACCCGGAGGCCGTTGGTTCAAGTCCAACCCCCGCTATACTGCTAAATCTATATGTTATATAGACTTAGCGCACTACTAAACCCAATCAAGTAGGGCTTAGCGTGAGACAATTCACTAGTTTTTACGTAATGATTTTACGTAAAAAGACTTTCAAGTCTGTAAGGTGGTGCTCATGGCTAAGCCCTATTTAATTTTTAAAGCCCATACTGGGATTTATTACGCTCAAATCCGTCTTGCAGATGGAACTCTTTCCAACAACAAATCTACCGGATGCAGAAACCGAACAGAAGCTGAACGCACTGTCATGGAATGGATTGTCACTGGCAATATTCCTGCTCGCGTTGGTTCAAAAGACAGCAAGGTTAAGAGCATTGATAAGATTCGTTTATTCAATGATTTACGGACCGCAGAGTTTGATTCTGATGATATCAACAACATCATCAAGATTCTGAAGGAAAGGAACTATCTTTATTCTGCCGTTGCATCAACTTCTAAAGGCAGCATCCCGATTGAAGACTTCCTCGAAAACTTCTGGGATTATGACAAATCCCCTTATGTAAAAGAGAAGCTTGGAAAGAAACAGTCTATCCATCGTCAGTACTGCGCTACCCTTTTGAGCAGAACCCGCCTTTACTGGATTCCTCGGCTTGCAGGAAAATGCGTTGCAGAAATTACACGTAAAGATGTAGATGCATTCTTCTCCAGCGATGAAGCTCAGAAACTTGCACCTAAAACAATAAACTCAATTATCGAGACAATCACTATTCCGCTCAAATGGGCTTATTACAATGAGCTTACTCAGAACAACTGCTTTGATGGAATTATCAAATGTTCTAATCAGAGTAAGGAACGAAAAGTCATTGATATGGATACAGCAAACTGCCTGATGGAACTTGAATGGGATAATGATGAAGCTAAGATTGCAAATGAGCTTGCCATGCACACAGGAATGCGTGCCGGAGAAATCCAGGCCCTTACTGTTGATGATTTAGGTGAAGATGAAATCTATGTTCGCCGCAGCTGGTCTAAATACGATGGCCACAAATGCTGTAAAAATGGCGAAGAACGTTCTGTTCCAATTCCTATTTCTCATCAGCTCTATTTGAAACTTAAGATGCTTGCAGATTTTAATCCTCATGGAAACGGATTTATTTTCTACAGCACTGTAAAAGACAAGCCAATGGACAGTAAGCAGTTCAACAAATACTTAAAACGAGCACTTGCTGAAATTGGCTATGCAGATTCAAAGGATATCTGCTTCCACTCCTGGAGACATTTCTTCATTGCCAGAATGCTCGATTATGTTCAGGACAAACGTTACGTTATGGCTCTCTCCGGTCATAAGACAGAAGCCATGCTTAATCATTACGGAGCACATCTTGAAGATGAAAAGGTTGTTGATTTGGCCCGCAATGTTATGAAGAAGGTCTTTATCGATCAGAAAGAAGATGAAGAGACAATCAACATGCTGAATCAAAAACTTGAAGAATTGAATAAGGAAATTGCTTAAACTGCAGGAGAAATGAAAATGAGTTATTTGGAAATACGACAAAAAAGGCTAACGATAAAGACAATGCAAAAATTAAGATGGTTGAAGTTTCACAGCTTCG
>JAILRG010000049.1 GCA_024698325.1 Treponema sp. | reverse complement strand
GCCATTTTATTCTGACCCGTACATGAACTGGGATTTTAACACGCGTGCCGAGACTATGGACTGGATTGATTTTCTGATGACCGGCACTGAAAGCGATGATGAAGACTCGGTAACGGAAGTTTCTTCGTTTACCTGGCAGGCCTCCGGCTCTTACACGCCGAAACTGCCGTCATTTTTCGGTTCATACCTGAAAACACTGTCGCTTACCGGCGTTTCTTCATCCATCGTCTTTACCTCGCTTACTAACGCTACGATTTCGAGCACTGACAGCCTGAGCATTTACAGCCCGGAGCGCAAATTCTACTACCCGTCGCAGATTACCCCGTTCAAGGGAACCTTAAAGCTTTCCGGTACGATTTTTCAGTACCCGGCTGCTTCTTCATCAGCTAAAAAGACAAATGCGTCCCTTTCCGTTGCGCTTGCAGTGCCTTCAGACATGGATACGGAGGCGGAAAAAGAGGCAAAAGAGTCAAAAGAGGATGATAAAGCAGAATTTTCTCCGGAAGATGCAGACGGAAAACCGCTTCCCGAGGCTGCGTCTTCAGGCGAAAAAGGCGGCAGGGCTTCGCCGGATGCAGATAATCCTTCGGACTTGCCTGAGGGCGCCGTGGCAGAAGCTTCTGGCGAGCCGGCAGAGGAAAAAGACGTCATTTTCGGGGAAAGTGCGCTTCCGCTCATCGCTGTAACGCTTCCTTCAGCAAAGACGATTAACGATATTGTCTATACGCTTACGTATTCCGTAACTCCGACGTTTACATCGCAGTTTACGTATTCGTCATCTGGGCTTTCTGAGCCGAAAGACTTCGACTGGAAGGACATGCAGGCCGCCTACTATCAGCTGAAAGTGCCGACCGTGCTTACCAGTACGCTCGGTTACCGGGACAGTTTTGTCACGCTTACCGACACCTTTACGTTCAGCCCGGTGTATCAGGTGCATCCGTATCTGAATGAAAGCTATTACACTACCTCGCAGATAACGTCACTCAAGAAGACCGACTATAATGCCCGAAAGCTTGACCTGACAGATGTGAATGCGCTGACGTTCAAGCCGTTCTATTACACTGAGCATTTTAGTGCGACGTCGCTTACTTGGAATACCACGGTAAAGATGATCCGCACCGAATATGTAAGCGATGACGTGGATAACCCGGAATGGGACTACCTTACAACAGAGCTGTGGAACAGCGACTGTGTGACCGTGCACAATCTGAACATGGTGCTTGCAGCGAGCGAATATGACGGAAAGATGTCGCAGCAGCTTTCGCTTACGTCAACGCTTCCGCCGCAGGTTGACGCTTACAGCGGCACGCTTACCTTTACATTTCCCTACGTTACGCTCACCGGTGGCACGGGCGTCAAGCAGACGAGCGCTACCGACCCGACCTGGATAAAGCAGGATATTACACAGTCGCTTTCCGTGTCTTTATTCAACTCAAAGCTCAAATTCACAGAGTCGTATACCTACGACTGGGAGGAAGAGGAGCACGAAAGCTTTAAGCTTGCTCTTTCCGGCTATGGCGCTCAGCTTGCCTATACCGCCTCGTATACCACCGGCTATGATTTTGATGAGACAAGCGGCTGGTCTGCAAAATCGTATAAAGAGTTTCAGCCTTACAGCCTGAGCCTTGCGTATGCGAGCGGAACGAAAACATGGTATCACTGGGCAAAGCGCATTACCGTCTCGCCCTCGATTTCGTCGGGCATCGTGTATGACTTTTTGCGGCCGACCAACAGCTACCTGACCTTTGTGCCGGCGCTTACATTCAAGGTGAATGACTTTTTGAACCTTACGTTCAGCTCAGAGTCGAAAAACAGCGTCATTTTCCGCTATTTCCAGGATTATACGAACATGGGAATTGAGCTTCCCGGCGAGACGGATATTCTGCAGGACTTGCTTGATTCATTTAATTTTGGGAACACGGAAAAACGCCAGAACAGCGGCTTTAAGCTGAAGTCTCTGAATGTCTCGGTTACGCACGATCTGGATGACTGGGATTTGTCCGCAAGCTTTAGCGTAAAGCCCCGCCTGACGACAGACAGCGACGGCGCAAGCTATTACGACTTTAGCCCCTATTTTACGATAAGCGTCGCGTGGAGACCGGTGAGCGGCATGAAGACAGAAATCGTCGATAAGTATGGGGAATGGGAGTTAAATCCGTGACGTATTGTCACGAATTTAACTTGGCGAGATTTTCGCGAAGCGAAAACTCGGAGCTGAATCCGTAACGGCTGGCGCTACGGGAGAATGACGGGAATCCACTTGCTCCTGTCCTGCATGGCCGCATCCATCATGCCGAGTGTCGTACCCTTTGCGGCTGTTGTCTCGCCGACTAAGTATTCTGTTCCATCGGCACTGATTGTCTGTCCGGCTTTTCCTAGAAGCGCGGCTCCGGCTATGGCGTGGCTGTATGCGCTGCTGATAAAAAAGCATGCGTCGATGTTCATGTGTTTTAGAAGCACTGCCAGAAGCAGTGACCGGCTGTCGCAGTCGCTCGGCTCTCCGAGAAGCACGGACGGAATGTTTGCAAAATCAGCCTTATCCGGGCTTGCAGACTGCCGTGCGTACGGGAAGCCCTGCGTCCAGGTAAGGAGCATCTGTGCAATGGCTGCGTCCGGGTTTTCCTTGTCTTTCACTCTGGCTTCTGCCTGCAACGCTTCTGAAATGTCAAAGGCAAGCTTTTTTGTCCGGCCGAATGTGTCCCGCGCAATCTGGCGGTAAAAACGCTGCCAGGCTTCCTTCCAGTATTTGCTGTTCACATAGAGCTTAAAGACCGCAAATTCCCGGTCGATGACAAACTGCGACGCCTGCGCATCTTCTGCGCCGATGTGGCTTTTTATGCGTTTTCCTGCAATCTCCACTGTCAGCGCTTTTTTTTCGGAGCTGTTAAAAGCGGCCTGTGTAATCAGCCCGCATTCCCGAAAGCTTCCCCTGTCAATCATGACTGAATCAAGCGTCGACAGAATGAACTGCTCGACGTGCCAGGCGCTTTTCTGCTCAGAATACACGAGCAGCACGAGGATGCTTTTTTTAAGGGGCAGGGGATATGCCGCAGCCCAGCCGCTCTGCACGCCCTGTACGGCTGCATTCTGCATGGTAAACTGCGAGAGCGCGCAGGTCTGGTTTCGCCATCGCAGCGTCTCGATAGTGCCCTCAGCTCCTAATTTTGAAAAAGTCCCGGTAAGCGCCGCCTTTGCGTCCTTGTAGGTATCCGTGTCCCAGACTTTCAGCATGACATTCGCCTTTACAAACTGATGCTCGAGAAGCGCGCTCGAGCCGTCTTCTTCGCCGTCGAGCACCGTAAAGCCTTCGGGAAAGTCTATGGTGTAGCCGTATTTTTCTGAGGTGAGAAAATCAGCAAAGGCCGCATGTGCGGTAAAAAACAAGCATGCAAGGAAAAAAAAGCGTCTAAGTGTCATTGTCATTTTTCGAGACCTCTCCTATAGTATTTCGGATGAAAACCTGTCCTGTTATATATGAAAATGACGAAATCCTTATCGTGAATAAAGCTTCTGGCGTCGCCGTTCAGGGCGGCTCTGGCGTTTCTCATCCGCTTGATGATGCATTGTCCGAACAGCTCGGCTACCGCATTCATCTGGTGCACCGCCTGGATAAAGAAACGAGCGGGCTTCTGGTGATTGCAAAAAATCCCGCGGCAGCGAAAAAGTGGACGGCGCTGATTGGCGGAAAACAGGTAAAAAAAGAATACACGGCAGTCTGTTTTAATGTCCCGGTGATTGACGGAAAGAAGCTGCTTCCCGCACAGAGCGCCACAATCCGCGAGGCGCTTGAAAAAGACGGAAAAAAGCAGGATGCGGTAACCCACGTGACGCTTATGCGTACCTGGACTTTCCCTGCAGGTGACGGACCTGAGGCTTCTCCTTCACTTACGTTCAGCCTCGTGCGGCTCGTGCTGGGAACCGGCCGCATGCATCAGATCCGCATCCATCTTTCGCATGCCGGAAGTCCGCTTGTCGGCGACGACAGGCACGGAAACTTCGCCTTGAATAAGGCTGCCCGTAAGCTCTGCGGCGCAAAGCTTCTGATGCTTGCGGCAACCCGGCTGACAGTGCCGGGCCTTATGAGCGATGGAAGCGCCGCCCGTTTTGAAGTGCCGCTTCCCGCGCACATGGCTTCTCTTGTGGAACAGTCCGGAAAGAGCATATGAGTACCCCTGCGCTAAAGGGCAGATTTGCACCTTCTCCAAGCGGCCGCATGCACATCGGAAATGTGTATGCCGCGCTTATGTCCTGGCTTTCCGTCCGAGCCCGGGGCGGCAGCTGGCTTCTACGCATCGAGGATTTGGACCGGCAGCGCTGCAGGCGGGAATATGCTGAGACGCTCATGGATGATTTACGCTGGCTGGGGCTTACCTGGGATGAGGGCGGAACTGACAGCTACTTCCAGTCGGCGCGGGATGAAGTGTATCAGCAGGCGTTTTCGGCCCTTAAAGCGCAGGGACGTATCTACGACTGCTTCTGTCGCCGCGCGGATCTGCTTGCTGCAAGTGCGCCGCATGCCTCCGACGGTACGCCTGTGTATTCCGGGCGCTGCAGGGCGTTGAGCCAGGAAGATCGGCTCAGGCTTGCCTCCTGTCGTGCGCCGGCTTCTCGCATACAGGTGCCTGATAAGATATGCTCATTTACTGACGGCCATTACGGCGTTCAGACCTGTAACCTGCTCCGGGATTGCGGCGACTTTATCGTGCGCCGTGCAGACGGAAACTTTGCCTATCAGCTTGCCGTTGTCGTTGACGATGCCTGCATGGGCGTGACCGAGGTTGTGCGGGGCCGGGATCTGCTTGCTTCGACCCACCAGCAGCTGTTCCTGTATGACTGTCTCGGGCTTACGCCGCCCGAATTCCGGCACCTGCCGCTTCTGACAGGAGCTGACGGCCGCCGTCTTTCTAAGCGCGACAAAGACACTGATATGGCATATCTTCGAAGCGTGCATACGCCGGAGGAGATTATCGGGCTTGTTATGTTTCTGTGCGGCTTTACAGAGAGGCGGGAACGCCTTTCTCTTGATGAGGCGCTTTCTCTTTTCGACTGGCAGAAGCTTCCGGTAACTGATATTGCGGCGGAAGCCTGTGCCGTATTCTAAAAAAAACGCATGCCTTGAGGTTTTTAATCGGGGCGGGTGCCGGTTTCCTTTGCCGTTACCTGCAGGTCCTCAAAAAGAAAGTCTGACATCGTATACTGCTGGGGGCAGCGTTCCACATTGTACTGCGTGTCGCAGGTAATCTTACAGCGGCGCATGGTGATGTGGTCGGCGCGGGAGAGCGGTATACTAGACATTCCCTGCAAGTCCGCAAACTGCGTCCAGGGCCTGAGCGTCAGAAAGTTGTTTACAGCGCCCTGCACGTCCTCGACCGTGATGTAGGCGTAGTGCTGCGGCGTGTCGGTGCGCATTTTAAGCCAGAGCAGGTTAAAGCCTGAATGAACCTGAATGCGCCGCATGAGGATATTACGGTTTTTGATGGACTCTGAGCCTACTGTCAGACAGCCGTGGCAGAATCCGTAGACGCAGTCTTCTACGAGGATGCGCTCGTTTGCGCCGTTTTCCTCTGCGCTGTCAGCCCGGGGACCTTTTCCGCCTTTCAGTACGACTGCATCGTCATTAACGCTCATGTAGCATTTTTTAACAAGAACGTCTGAGCAGGCATCTATGTCGATGGCGTCTGTGCTGGGGGCTTTTACCGGCTCTGCGGGCGAGGTAATCCGGCAGTTGAGCACGCGGACTCTTGTGCATTTGTACAGGTGCGTCGTCCAGAACTGTGCATTCTGCAGGTTCAGCCCTGCTATGGTGACGTTCGTGCAGTTTTCGCAGAAAAGAAGCCGCGCGCGCTGCTCGTCCTTGTTCGTGCAGTCCGGGTTCCAGTCACGCCGCTGCCAGAATGCCTTCCACGCCCGCATGCCGCTCCCGTCAATCGTGCCTTCTCCCGAAATGACCAGTCCGTCAATCCCGGACGCGTTCACCAGCGCCGGAAAATAGCGGCAGGTTTCGCCTTCAATGCGGGTCACGCATACCGGATAATCCTCGGGATTGTCACTTCCTTTGAGCATGCCGCCGCGCTGTATGTGCAGATGCACGCCCTGCCTGAGATAGATGGCGCCTGTCTTATAGGTGCCGGCAGGGAGCACAAGAACGCCGCCGCCTTCCAGACTGATTCTGTCGATAAGCGCCTGCAGCTCCTTTGTGTGCAGGTTCCCGTCGTCGAGTATGCCGTAGTCTGTTACAAGGTACTGTCTGCCAAGTGCTGAAAGCTCCGGTACTGAGGTGTCGAAAAACCAGCCGGGAATGACAGTCCCGTCTGGAAAGCGGTCTTCTTGCATATATCCTCCGCAACGTACACTAGCGCACTTTATGCTAATCTGCAAGCTGTGTGCTGCAGCCGGCGTTTTGCACTTTTGCTAAAGTAACTTTATTATTTTTACAGCAATTCTATTGCTCAGAACGTTTTTCTGTGTTAGTCTTTTTAATCATTTACAGTCGCTGCGTAAGGGTCAGCGGGAGGTATTGTTATGGCAAAGAAGAGCGATAACGCGGTAAAAGGCACGGCACGTGCGCCGCACCGCAGTTTGTTTTATGCGATGGGATATACAGATGAAGAATTAGAGCGCCCCTTAGTCGGCGTGTGCTGCGCAAAGAATGAGATTATACCCGGCCACGCAGAGCTTGACCGCATTGCAGAGGCGGTAAAAGCCGGCGTCCGCATGGCGGGCGGCACTCCGATTGAATTCCCTGCCATCGGTGTCTGTGACGGCATTGCCATGGGACACGAGGGCATGAAGTACAGCCTGGTTACCCGCGAGCTGATTGCTGACAGCGTGGAATGCGTGGCAAAAGCCCACCAGTTTGACGCCCTGGTCATGATTCCAAACTGCGACAAAATCGTTCCCGGCATGCTGATGGCCGCAGCCCGTCTGGACCTGCCTACCGTCTTCTGTTCCGGCGGCCCCATGATGCCCGGTCACTTGCCGGGAAATGACCCGTCAAATCCGTACTCAGGAAAAAATCTTTCTCTTACCGATATGTTCGAGGCTGTCGGCGGCCTGGCTGTCGGTAAAATTAACGAATGCCAGCTCAAGGAGCTCGAGCACTCTGCCTGTCCTGGCTGCGGCGCCTGTTCCGGCATGTTCACCGCAAACAGCATGAACTGTCTGACCGAAGTGCTGGGGCTGGGGCTTCCCGGTAACGGCACGATTCCGGCTGTCACCGGCGAGCGCATTGCCCTTGCAAAGCACGCCGGCATGCAGGTCATGGAGCTGTACAATCGCGGCATTACCGCCCGCCAGATGATGACTGCTGACAATTTCCGTAACGCACTGGCTGCCGACATGGCATTAGGGTGCTCTTCAAATACCATGCTGCACGTTCCGGCTATCGCCCACGAGGCTGGCGTTCCCATCGATTTGCACGAAGTAAACGAGATTTCAAACCGCACGCCAAACCTCTGTCACTTAGCTCCTGCCGGACACACCTTTATGTGTGAGTTAAACGATGCAGGCGGCGTGCAGGCCGTTCTTGCAGAGCTTGCAAAGAAAAACCTGATTAAAACCGACTTGATTACCGCCACCGGTAAGACCATCGCCGAGAACATCAAGGGCGTGGTAAACCGCAACCCGGAGATTCTGCGCCCGATTGAAAACCCGTATTCAGATAATGGCGGTATCGCAATCCTCTTTGGAAACCTGGCGCCAGACGGCACGGTCGTAAAACGCTCAGCCTGTGCGCCGGAGCTTATGAAGCACACAGGTCCTGCACGTGTCTTTAACAGCGAGGAAGACGCAATGGCTGCCGTGCAGGGACGCAAGATAAATCCCGGTGACGTCGTTGTCATCCGCTACGAAGGCCCCAAAGGCGGCCCTGGCATGCGCGAAATGCTTGCCGTTACCGCAGCTCTTGCCGGTCAGGGCATGGACAAGCAGGTTGCATTGATTACTGACGGCCGCTTCTCCGGCGCTACCCGTGGCGCTTCTTTAGGCCACTGCTCGCCGGAAGCTGCTGTGGGCGGTCCGATTGGTCTTGTTGAAGAAGGGGACAAAATCACGCTGGACATCAACAACTACAAGATTACGCTTGAAGTAAGCGATGAGGAGCTTGCAAAGCGCCGCGCGGCATGGAAGCCCCTGCCGCCGAAAGTCACCAGCGGATATCTGGCTCGTTATGCCAAGCTGGTTTCATCGGCAGACAAGGGAGCCATTCTGGAATAGGGCAGCTGGCAAAAACATCCTTGTCTTTGCAAACTGCGACAGAAAATCGGGGATTTTCTGTCTTTGCTAAAACCGCGCATCCATGCGCGGCATTAAATGCGGGGGGGGGCGCGAGTTTTTCACTCAGCGAGCTTGTTCTGCCAATGCGGGATTTTCAAGGGCAGAGCCCTTGAACCGTGCTGGAAGAGAGTAGGGGTTCAAGGGGTAGGGAGCGACCGACTGCATCGCAGTCGGGAAAATTGCGAGTATGCGAGCAATTTTAGCGAGTCTCGTCGGCGCCCCTGCGCGGACGGAGCTGTACGGCCTGATACTGTGGGGGCGTTACGGGGGTATCCCCCGTAGAGGGGGTAGCGGAAGACGGCGCGAGGCGCTGGCTGGAGCGAGGGGGAAACTTCCCCCTTTAGAAAAATAGGAGATAAAGTATGAAAATGACAGGCGCACGCGTTGTCGTGGAATGTTTGATAGAGCAGGGTGTGGACACCGTTTTCGGCTATCCGGGCGGCGCCATCCTGAATATATATGATGAGCTGTACAAAAACAGCGAGCGGATCCGCCACATACTGACTGCCCACGAGCAGGGAGCAAGCCACGCGGCTGACGGCTATGCGCGCTCTACCGGACAGGTTGGCGTGGTTATGGCGACGAGCGGCCCGGGAGCTACAAACCTGGTGACCGGCATCGCAACTGCCTACATGGACTCTGTTCCGATGGTGGCCATCACCTGTAACGTAGGCACGTCGCTCCTCGGAAAGGACAGCTTTCAGGAAGTGGACATTACCGGCGTGACCATGCCGATAACCAAGCACAACTACATCGTGCGGGATGTAAAGAACCTTGCTTCAACGATTCGCGAGGCCTTCATTATCGCAAAGAGCGGACGGCCCGGCCCGGTGCTCATCGATATTCCCAAGGACATTACTGCTGCCCAGGTTGAGTATGAGCCGCTTCCGCCCGGAACGAAGCCATCACTGTCCGATATGTTTGACAGCGCTTCCATCCGCCGTATCGTAAAGACAGAAGAGCCTGCCGACGAGCTTATCCAGCAGGCGGCAAAGCTGATAAATGCGGCTGAGCGCCCGGTCATTTACTGCGGCGGCGGCGTGGTCATAAGCGGGGCAGAGCAGGAGCTGTATGCGCTTGCAAAAAAAGCAAACATTCCCGTCTGTGTTACGCTGATGGCAAAGGCTGCTTTCCCGGCGACAGACGAGCTTTGCACCGGCATGGTCGGTATGCACGGAACAAAAGCGTCTAACACCGCAGTCAGCAAGAGCGATCTTCTGCTTGCAATCGGCGCGCGATTCAGCGACCGCGTAATTTCTGACCCCAAGCGCTTTGCAAAGAACAGCAAGGTCTTCCAGATTGACATCGACCCGGCTGAAATCGGAAAGAACATTCCGGTTGCAGGAAGCGCCGTCGGAAACATCAAGAGCATTTTGCAGCGCCTTTTGCCGCTTGTAGAGGAAAAGCAGGCGGGCAAATGGAACGAGCAGGTAAACGAGTGGAAGCAGAGCGTTCCTCCGTCATGGAAGACTGCAAAGAATATGCATCCGCGCGTTCTGTGTGAGTACGTGCATGAAAAACTCGGCGACGACACGATTATCACCACCGAAGTCGGCCAGCACCAGATGTGGGTCGCAGAGTTTTACCCCTTCACAAAGCCGCGCACGCTGCTTACTTCCGGCGGCTTAGGCACGATGGGCTACGGCACTGGAGCTGCAATCGGTGCCCAGATTGGTAACCCCGGCCGCCATGTCGTGCATTTTGCAGGCGACGGCTCCTTCCGCATGAACTGCAACGAGCTTGCGACAATCAGCCACTATAACCTTCCGATTGTGATTATCGTCGTGAATAACGGCACGCTGGGCATGGTACGCCAGTGGCAGAACCTGTTCTACGGCGGCCGCTACAGCCAGACGACGCTCGACTTTGCGCCGGATTTTGTAAAGCTTGCAGACGCCTACGGCATCCGCGGTTTCCGGGCTACAAACGAAGCGGAGTTCAAGCAGGCCTTCGACAATGCGGTCTCCGAAAGAAAACCCGCGCTTATCGACTGCCAGATTGAGCTGAACGAGATGGTCCTTCCGATGGTTCCCGGTGGAAAGCCCATCGACGAGCTTATTATGGAAGTGTAAGCCGCTTGCGGCTCTTATGCCCCGCGGGAGGCGTGTGCTTCTCGTGGAGGCGCAGGGCGGCCACCGTTTTGCTGTTGCCAGGTGCTACACTGTGGCTTGCCGCTGCTTGTTGTCCCTGACAGCTACACTGCTGTCGCTGCCTCCGCTTTTTGACTGTCCCTGGCATTCCGTTTTTTTTGACAGCTTCGCTTAGTTCCGTTATACTCAATGCTGAGAATTACAGGTATTTTAAGAAAAACTTGCTGAAAGAGTTTTTTCTGCCGAACATTAGCTATAGGAACCTTTTACAGTGGCAGCAGCATATTCAAATCACGATTATACGGAAACGCTCTTAGCATACGGTTCTTTTGTCATCAAAACAAAAGACGCTGGAACGGCTGATATTCTGGATCTCGGTACATTTGTGACCCCCGGAGATGTGGAAACGGCTGCCAGCACTTTTGAAAAAACAGTCATTTCCGATGAATCGGCTGCCAGCGCGTTTGAAAAAGCTGCGGTCCCAGAAGATGCTTCGGTCGGTTTCCTAGAAAAAGCCGCGGTCAAAGAAGAAGCTTCCGCCGGCTCCCTAAAAAAAGATGCAAGTCCAGATGCCGCGCGCTCGAGCCTTCTTTCGGAAAAAGCATCAGATGCAGCTGCGTCAGATTCCGAGTTTGTGCTTGAAGAGTCGGTTTCTGTTCCTATTGACGATTTTTTTGATGATGCCACTAATTCTTCCCCGGGCGCTGGTTCTCACGTAGACCTGCACCGCGATTTTGCCGCCCTTCAAAAAGAAAAAGAATCCTTAAAAAAACGCCAGACCGAAGAAAAAAAAGCAGAAGCGCTCCGCCTTCGCGAAGAAAAGCGTGCTACAAAAGTGCCGCATCCAATTGGCGTAAAGCTTATCAGCATTATCTCTGCAATCATCATCATTGCCTTAGGCGGCGTAACGTACCTTGTCTCGTATTTTATTACGCAGGACATCCGTATGAGCGCGGAGGAAAATAACCTTGCCATAAACACGCGGACCGCAAGTGACTGCGAAAACCGCATTACAAGCACCGTCTCTTCGGTGACGATGCTCATCGATTTGCTGCACACCTCTGGCGAGAGCGAAACCGAAGCAAAATCAGTAGAGAATCTTTTCTTTGACCGAAATAAGGACATTGCGGGCGTGTATCTTCCGGTAAGCGGCCGGAAACTTTTAAACTATGCCTTTTTTGCCTCTCATGAGATTGAAGAAAGTGCGTTCAGCGCCTACGTCCTGCAGGAACAGGAATCTGTACGTGAAGGCCAGAACGGTAACTTTGTGCTTTTAAACGCCTCTCCGTTCTTTAACGTGCCGCTTATTGCCATCTGTTATCCGGTGACCGTCCGCGGCGGCTCCGGCTCTGTCGCTGACAACGCTGTGTTCGTGCTGTATTCTACCGAAAGCATGGGCGAAAGCTTTTCTTCGGGAAGCGTAAACCAGTCGTTTTTTATCAATAACAGCGGAGACGTTTTGGTGCACAGCGACATTGAGCAGGTTATGTCCGGCGCATGGGCGGGCGACTTGGGAATTGTGTCCGAGATGCAGAAAAGTACGCAGTCAAACAGGCAGATTACCTACCGCGACGACTCCGGTGAAGAATACATCGGCGCCTTCCGAAAGCTTCCCGAGGGGAACGGTGCTGTCATTACGCTGGTAAAGACAGCGGTTGTGCTTGAAGGCATTAACGCGACTACCCGCCGGAACGTCTACATCACGATTGCAATTCTTGCGCTGACCGTCATGGTCGTCTACCTGTTTGCAAAGTCGCTTTCTGTGCCGCTTAAAAAGCTGACCGCTGTCGTAAACGAAATCAACAGCGGAAACTTCAACACGGAACTTTTCAGCGAGCTGCATACGACAAAGTCAAAGGATGAAATCGGGGTTTTGACAAAGAGCACGCAGAACGAACGGGAGATTTTAAATACTTTCACCAAGCTGACGAATAAGGGCGTTACCAAGGCAATCATCACGAAGGCGATTGACTTTGAGCCGCACCTGAAGGATATCACGATTTTCTTTAGCGACATCCGCGGCTTTACGGCAATCAGCGACGGTTTTAAAAACCGCTTTGGCGAAAAGAGTGCGGGCGAAATCATCAGCTTTTTGAACGATTACATGAGCCGCATGGTCACCTGCATTACCAAAACCGGGGGCACCGTCGACAAGTTTGAAGGAGACGCCATCATGGCGGCCTGGGGCGTGCTCAGAAACGAGGGGCTTGAATGGGAGAACATGGATGCGTTTTCCGTGACGCGCGCGCTTAAAAAAGAAGAGCACGACCGCTATGTGCGCGAAGACGCTTTAAGCGCCGTAACCGCCTGCATCGCCATGCGCTACTCACTCATGAAATACAACAAGGACGCTGAGGCATTCACCCGGGCGCACAAAGACGAGCCGCTTGCGCAGTATAAGCCGCATATCAGAATCGGCGCCGGCTTAAACA
The DNA here is from genome assembly GCA_024698325.1 of Treponema sp. Taxonomy (GTDB): domain Bacteria; phylum Spirochaetota; class Spirochaetia; order Treponematales; family Treponemataceae; genus Treponema_D. The sequence continues at coordinate 27,602 of JAILRG010000049.1, read as the reverse complement.
GCGGGCGCGCGACAGTCGGCTTTATGGGAAGCTTTGACAAGATGGAATACACGTCAATCGGAGACGCGGTGAACTTTGCCAGCCGCACCGAGGCGTCGAACAAGCCCTGCGGCACCGACATACTGATTACCGAGGACACGCTTGCGCTCCTTTCGCCGTACATCCGCAGTGCAGAAAACAATTTTACGCTGGATGCGGAGCACGAAGCAAATGAAATTATCGTGGAGCAGATTCCGGTTGAGTTTGAGGTAAAAGGCAAGGGAAAGCAGCATTTTTACGGCGTTGTCAACATGCCGCATTTTGATGTAGCAGCGTTCTTTTCCGATGACCCGACCTTCGTTCTGGACGAGGACTGTGCGAAATCCGTGGGACCGGCCGGCCCCCGCACACTAAGCGAAATGCGCCTCCTTTTAGGAATTCCGGAGCCGGACTTTGGCGGAGTGAACCTGGATGCAGAAGAAAACAAGATTCAAGTCGCCGCTCCGTGACGCAATTGTCATTACGTTCTGCGTAGGCTGTGCGGCATTCTTTCTGTTCCTTTTCTGGCAGGATTTGAACCGCATGTCCGTACGGAGCGACAAAGACCGCGTAGCGACAGTCACTTTTAAAAATCGCGTAGCTCAGCGGAAATTTTCAGACCGCGTTGTGTGGGAGCGCATTTCCCAGAATGCAGCGGTGTATAACGGCGACATCCTGCGTACGGCAGACCTTGCGCAGGCGACAGTTCATTTTGATAACGGCACGGCCCTGGATTTGTACGAGAATACGATGGTTCAGATTCAGGTGGGAAAAGACGGCCGCCTGCAGGTTTCCATTGACGGCGGCGACATTCAGGTGGAAAGCACGGCAGAAAGTGCCGTTTCGCTGGTGCTTGACGACGGCTCTACGGTTACGATTGATGCAGGGGGAAGCCTTGCGGCAAAAGCTGATGTATCCGGCTCCCGCACGGTTGAGGTTAAAAGCGGCACTGCCCGCATAGAAACAGAAAGCGGCGAGGCGGCGTCTCTGGTAACAGGAGAAGCTGTCAGCGTGGAAGAAGGCGGCGCCATTCAGAAGCGGCCGGTTACGGTGACCTCGGTGCCAAAAGAAATGCGCATCCTGCGTATAAAAGAGGGGCGGTTGCCGCCTCCGCCTCCAGCCGGGCCGGGAAGCTTGGCACAAGCCGAATCTGTCCCGCTGCGTGCCACATCGGGCGCCTTGTCACGTGCCACACCGGGCGACTTGTCGCTCTCTACACCTGGCGCTGTGCCTCCAGTCATGCCGGACGCCGTGCCGGTGCATCTAGCATGGACGGTTTCTGACGACGAGCCGGTTATTGTGGAAACTTCATTCCGCCGCGATTTTTCGGAGCTTTCGCTTTCAGCTCTGGTGCAGGAAAAAGAGACCGAGCTTTCAGCATATGACGGCACGCTGTACTGGCGGGTGTACACCGAAAACGCAGTGCAGGAGAGTGCGCAGGGAAAAATTACGGTAGAGCCGGTTGCCGCTCTTTCTGCTGTTTCGCCGCAGGAAAGCGCGCTTATCCGCTACCGTACGACGCGCCCGCGCATTTCATTCCGCTGGAATGGCAACAGTTTTGCTGACCGCTACGAGCTTACCGTCTCCGAGACGCCAGACATGCGAAGCCCTGTCCTTACGCTGGAAACCCGCGATGCATTTGCGGTGACAGACGCGCTTTCTGAAGGCAGCTACTGGTGGCAGGTTACGCCGGTATACACGATGATGCATGTGGGAAGCGGCGAAAGCGCTGTAAGTGCCTTTACCATAGAAAAAAATCCCGTTATCCGAGCACCGGAGCTTTCTCTGCCAGCTGACGGCGCCCGCCTGGTTCGGAAGAGCGAGGCTAAGGTGTCGTTCATGTGGAAAAGCGAGCTTTTGGATGCCGACTATGAGCTTTTGATTGCGCGCGATGAAGAGATGACCGATGTTGTCTGCACAAGACAGGCGTCCGGGAGCCGGCTTACAGAGCGCTTTGATGAGTCATCACTTCCCGACGGCACCTATTACTGGAAGGTGCGCCGGCACGCACGGCTCGATGCTGACCGCGAAGACGATGCGGCAAACGAAAGCGCCGTCCGTTCTTTCAGTATTGCAGCCTGGGTGCCGCAGGAAAACAAGCTTTTGTTCCCGCCGGATTCTTACAGCGCAGAGATGGAAAAAGTTTCGGACACAGTCTTTGTCTGGAAGCTCGGCGACAGCTGGCCTGAAGGAACCGAGACCGTGCTGCAGGTGTCTAAGAATGAGGATTTTTCTGCCATGCAGCTTGAGCGCACCACAAGCCTTGCTTCCATTAAGAACCTGCTTTTTGCGCCGGGCACCTACTGGTGGAGAGTTGGCGTGCGTGCAGAAGACGGAAGCCTTGAAGGACTGACGCCTGCCCGGAGCTTTACGGTGCTCAGAAAGCTGTCCCGCCCGGTCATAACCTCTCCTCTAGAAAATGCAGAGGAACTTACCTGGAACTCATCTCCGCTTTTGGTGCGCTGGACTTCTGTTCCCGGCGCTGACTACTACGATATTGCAGTCCTTGATGAACAGGGCGCTGTCGTCACGCGGAAAGACGGCGTTCATGATACGGAGACAAAGCTGGTGCTTACTCCCGGCGCCTATTCGCTTCGTGCGCAGGCTGTCGCTTCAGAAACGCCGCTTTCTCCGCTCCGTACCGGAGAAGAAGTGCTGCATCCGTTTGTGGTCCGCCATCCAAGCCCGCTTGTTTCTCTCTCTCCGGCGTCCGGCGAGCGCATCTCTGGCCTTACGGCGCTCCGAAGTGAAACGGTATTCCGCTGGCGTGAAGGGAAAGACAGCGCAGAGTCCGTGGAACTGTTGCTGTATAAGACGCAGAGCGACGGCTCCGAAAAGCTTGTGGAGCGCATTCAGAACGCGAAAAGCGGCATTTCCTTTACCCGCCTTACTCCCGGAACCTACAGCTGGCGTTTGCGGGCAAGCACGGCCGGCGGCTTTCCGCTGGATTCTGCGCGCTCACGTTTTACCGTGGAGGCAGTTCCTTCGCTTGTGCGTCCTGTGCTGACTTCTCCGGCGCAGAATCTGGTCATGGATTTTGCCTACCTCCGCAAAAACCGCACGATTTCGTTTGCCTGGCTTCCCGTCGAGGGTGCGACAGACTACAGCTTTGCGCTGTACAAAAAAGAAGCTGACGGTTCCCTTGCGCCTGTTATGCATGAAAAGCGTCTTACCTCCGCGCAGGTAAAGTTTAAGAAGCTTAAAATGCTTGATGTGGGCGAGTTTGTCTGGTACGTCACCGCATATACCCACGCAAAAGACGGGTATGAAGAGCAGGCGAGCGCCGCCGCAGCCGGCTCATTCAGCATTTTGTTTGACCGTCCCAAAAAAGTTGAGCTAATAACGCCGGAGCGCATGTATGCACAGTAGTCGGACTCCTTTCCCTGCATGGCGGAACTTTGTATACAGGAAGCTTTTTGCGTTCTCCCTGCTTCTCTTTCTTGGCGCCCTTGTGCCTGCAGCGGATGGAGCCGGGCGCTTTACGCAGAAGCTTTCCTGGAAGGCCGATGCGTACGCGCTTTCGTATCAAGTGGAAATACAGACAAACTCAGGCGGCGCGGTGCAGACGCTTTCAACCGAGCAGAGTTCCGTGGAAGTGTCGCTTCCTGCCGGAAACTACCGCTACCGCGTGACCGCCTGTGACATTCTTGGCCGCGAGGCCTCGGTAAGCGAGTGGACGCCGTTTGAAATACTTAAGGCCGCTTCTCCTTCGATAGCGCCGCCGGCTTCGGTTGCAGCCTTAAGTGAAGACGGGCATTCGCTGGCTCTTCCCCTTGCAATCGGCTCGGTTACCGCTGACAGTGTGGTTCAGCTCGTGAATGTCGAGACGGGAAAAACGGTTTCCGGCTCTCTTGTGCTTACAGATTCTGCCTTGCAGGCGGCCTCCGGCTCGGAGACGCAGGCGGCTTCCATGGTGCAGTTTAAGAACGTGAGCGAAGGCCGCTGGCGCCTTCGCGTTACAAATCCCAGCGGCTTACAGAGTGAATCAGACGTTTTTACCGTTAAGGATGAGATAAAGGAAAAGCGCCTTGCAGCGGAAAAAGCCGAGAAAGAGCGCAGAGAGCAGGAAGAACTTCAGCGGAAGGAAGAAGAGCGCCTTGCCGAAGAGCGGGCTAAGGCCGAACAGGCAGAAAAAGAACGCATGGCCGCAGAAAAAGAGCGGATAGCGGCAGAGAAAGCGGCGCAGGAGCAGGCAGAAAAAGAGCGGCTCGCAGCAGAGAAAGCGGCTCAGGAACAGGCAGAAAAAGAACGGCTTTTAGCGGAAAAAGAGGCGGCGCAGGCAGAAAAGAAAGAGAAGCGCGCCCTTTCGTGGAAAAACAGCCGCGACATTCAGCTGGTCGCCGGCGCCGGCATTACCGCCTCCTTAGGTGACAGCCTCATTTCGGATTACTATGACGACCTTCCGCTTTCTGCCACCGTGCGCATCTCTTCGCTTCCCGTGCACGTTTCCCGCCAGAAAATCGGCTTCGAGTTTTTCCTTTCAGCCTGGGCGTATGCAAAAAGCACGGCGTATTATGAGTCAGATCTTGCTGTCGGCGTTTTCGGCGCAAATTTCGTGTACCAGTACCCGCTCTACAGCGACCGCCTGTACGTTTCAGCAAAGGCGGGCTGCGGCTTTTCCGCTCTTCGTCACGAGATTTCCTATTCCGGCGGAGAAAGCACACGGGATGAAGATACGTCGATGTTCGGCTACGGCACCGTGCAGGGCGGGCTTTCCTGCTTCTGGATTCCGGCTCTTCATCTGGCTTGTGAGGCGGGCTTTGACGCAGTGCATCTTCTGACAGCGGATGCTCCGGCGGTGTTTGTCACCCCGTATATAGGAGTCGGCTTACGGTTCTAATGCATGGAGTTTTCGATTTTTGGACATCTCTTACTGGAGAAAACACAAAATTGTCTTATAATAGCAGTATGAGAATGCCTGTACGGTCGCCGCATGCAAAGAAGCCTCTTTACGCGCTAACCGGAGCTTTTGCCGCTCTGGCGCTGGCCTCTTTTTCTTCGTGCGAAGTGAGTGTCGGAGGCTCTTTTGCAGACTCAATTCGAGAGGCGGTGACAAGTCCCTGGGTGTTTTATGCGGAAAATCCTGGCGATACCGAAAGTCCCGTAAGCATTTCCGAGCGGTTTCAGATTGGAGAGACAGTGCAGTTTTCCTCACTCACCTTTGATTCTCTTCGCATTCATGGAAGCGGCTATACGTTCAAAGGCTGGCATTACTATCAGAATCCCGAAACGCAGACGACGGATGTCCCGGCGACAGTGGAGCTTGATACTGACGAGTATGTACTTTCGGCAACGGTCACCCCAAGTCCTGCCGCCTTTTACGGTGTGTGGGAAATTGATTATGATAATTACGGCGAAATTACGGTTATCGTTCTTTCAGATGATGTTTCGGTCTCGACGGCTACCTCTGGAACTGAGGTGACCGTGACATGCGAAAGCGGGTATGACAGGTACAGCTGGCTTATCGACGGAAAGAATGCCGAAGAGGCGCTTACCGGCGCGAGCGTGTCTGCTTCCGGGGAAGTGCTTTCTATTCCCGCAGCAAGCCTTGAGCGCGGCTATGTCTATCAGATAACGGTTGCCGCGCAAAAAGGCACGGTTATCTACAGCGCGCAGCTGCAGGTGGAGGCAGGCTCATGAAAAAGTTTCTGCCGGCTTTTGCCTGTTTTGTAAGCCTGCTTTCTCTGGCGCTGCTTGCTGCCTGCTCCGTGCTTTCGATTGAAGAGCGCTCTGATTCCGCTTCTTCCGCCTCCGGCTCCAGCTCGTCCGTTGCCCTGCTTACGGTAAGCGACAGCACGACCGTCCGCTCTGCGCTCCCCTCCGTAACCACAGCTGATTTTACTTCACTTACGCTTACCGGCACCGACAGTTCCGGTACGGAGACCGAGCTAGGCTCGTGGCCGAATTACCGGGAGATGACAATTTCTGTCGTGGAGCTTTCTGTCGGCAGCTGGACGCTCTCGCTCACAGCATCGGCGCAGGGCGTCGTCTACAGCGACACTCAGACGATTACTGCAGTTGCCGGAAAAAATACCGTTTCGTTTTCACTTGCGCTTTCCTCCCTTACCTTTACGGGGCGCGGCGCAGTTTCGGTAACGCTCAACCTGCCGGACACGGTCGCCTCAGTAAAAGCTGGATTATACCCGGCCGGAAACACGGAAAGCCCGGTAAGCGGCTATGCGCCAGAATCGCTTTCCCTCAGCGACTCTTCGGTGACCTACCGTAAGGCTGGCGTGCCTGCCGGAAGCTACATGGTCATCTTCTCGTTTTATTCGGAAGCTGGAGACTACGTAAACGGCTGGATTGAATACGCAACGATTACCGGCGGTTTTACCAGCGCTTCAACGCAGACTGTTTTAAAGCTCGACACGGTGTACGCTATCGACTGGGTGCTGGATGACGGCGTTATTTCCGGTACTGCGCCAGGAAGCTACACCCGCTGGAGCGACACGATTTCGCTTCCGGCCGCCTCGGCTGTAAGCCACCAAAACGGCATATTCATGTACTGGTATGAGCTTGACAGCGCCGGAGCCGAGACGGTACTGACAGAGATTCCCGCTGGCTCTACCGGTAACCGCACGATTTACGCGAAATGGCGGTTTACGACGCTGTATGTGTCCGAAGACGGTGATGATGCTGCAAGTGGCAGTGGTGAAGGCAAGGCAAAGAAAACGCTTTCTGCCGCACTTTCAGCCTTTGATGCTTCCGATTATGACTGCACGGTTTTTGTTACGGGAACGGTACGCGGGAATACAGAAATAGACGGTTCTGTTGCTGTTAAGTCGCTTTCTGTCATAGGAAGCACCGGACTGGACGCGGACGAGATAAACTGGTCTTATACCTGGAGTGATGTGCTTGACGGAGATGCGTCTGGCAGCGTGCTTTCGGTAAAAAACGGCTGCTCCGTGCCAATTACGCTTAAGTACCTGCGCCTGCAGAACGGAAGCGCAGAAACGGGAGCTGGCATCGACATGCAGGGAAGCGGAAAACTCACGCTTTCGTATGCGGCCGTGTGCGAAAACACCGCGTCTCTTTCTGGCGGCGGCATAGCGTTTCTTTCCGGCACGACTGTGGTAGAGCATACCTACATTGGAGAAAACTCCATTGTCTCTGCGACTTCGGTCTACGGAGCCGGTGTCTGCGTTTCCGGCGGAGAAGTTACGCTTACTGACTGTTTGGTTGGCAATAACGTGATGGAAAGCTCTGAAAACGGAGCTGTGGCCTATGGCGGTGGAATCTGTGTTACAGGCGGAAGGCTTACGCTTTCAGGGGGAACGCCTGTTTTTGGAGGTCGTGTAGATTGTAGCTATGTCCGCGGTTCTGCCATGTGCGTTACGGGCGGAACCTTTGTCATGGATTGCTCTGGCAGCTATGGGGATGTCTATCTTGCCAGCGGAAGCTGCATCACGGTCGGAAGCTCCCTTTCTGCAAGTGAGATAATGATCACGCCTGAAACATACGCTTCTGGCACGCAGGTGCTTACTGGAAGCTCCGCGCTTGTTTCTGCCCACTACCGCAAGTTTGGCGTCTCGGATGACAGCGACGGCGGTTCGTGGGCGGTCGCAAGCGACGGCACGCTCATCTCGACATCTATCTACGTATCCGGAAGCGGCGCATCCGCGGATTTGGGCACTGCAAGCAACGCTGGCGCCGGAACAAAGACTTCTCCGTTTGAGACGCTTTCGGCCGCTGTCAGCCTGCTTGAAGTAAAAGACTATGACTATTCATGCACTATCTTTGTAAGCGGCACTGTCAGCGCAGGCGTAACCTTCGGAAGCGGCATACACACAAGGTCAATCATCCTGCGGCCATACAATGGCAGTGATGTAACGACAGCAGCGCTTACCGGAACAAGCGCTTCTCCCGTCATCACGCACGCTTCATCGTCAAGTTTGAATTTGTATTCTGTGACTGTTACGGGTGGCGCAGGCGGCCTTTCCCTTACTGGCAGCGGACTATGTAACGTATATGATTGTGTAATAACCGGAAACAGTGGAAGCGGTATTATTGCCACTGGTACAGGTGCGTTCTGGGTTTGGAATACTGAGATAACAGCAAACTCTGCAACTAATGGCGGCGGAATCTATCTGAACGGCTCAGCATCTGCATATGTCAGTACTTGTGAGATTCACGATAACACAGCGCTTTCAGCAGGCGGAGCCGTGTACTATGCGCGCCCTGGAGACGATACCAGTACTGGGTCTTTCATACTGGAAAACTGCTCGATGTACGATAACACGGCGGGGCAGGGCGGCGGCGTGTACATTGCCGAAAATAATTCGCTTACCATGACCAACGGCATCATTCGTGATAACAGCGCAAGCCTCGCTGGTAACGGCGTGTATGCTTCGGGTACGCTTTGTATGGGCGGAAGTGCGGTAATCGATGCTTCAAACGACGTCTATCTCCCGGAAAGTTCACTCATCAAGCTGCAGTCAGAGCTGACCGGCACTGCACCTGTCGCGACGATTACGCCTGCTTCCTATACTGCAGGCACGCAGGTACTTGCCGAGGACGGAGATGAAGGCCTGGTCGAAAGCTGTCACGGGCTGTTTGCAGTCACGCAGGAATCCGCCGCAACAGAATGGACGCTTACTAAGACCGGTACGCTCCGTAACGGTGCCGAGGCTTACGAAATCACCTATGTCTATGACGGCGGCTCACCTGCAGCAGGAGAAACCGAAATCCTTGAGTACACGAAGAAAGTTGCCGTCACGCTTCCGCTTGCAGCTAAGAGCGGGTGCATATTCGGCGGCTGGTTTACGAAAGCTGATTTTTCAGGCTCTTATGTAACTGAAATTCCTGCCGGCTCTAGCGGCGACAAGACATTCTATGCCCGCTGGATTGAACCGGTGCTGTATGTCGCTGCAACCGGAAGCGACACATACGACGGCTTAAGCGAAACCTCGCCGCTTGCAACAGTTTCCGCTGTGTTCGGCTCCTCCGGCCTAATCAATACGCTGGTCTCCGATTATGCCGGGCTGAACACGGTGGAAGGCACAAACAGCGCCGCCTCTCTTGACTGGACGGTCTTTATAAGCGGCACGCTGCACGAAAACGCCACCATCGGGGCTTTCAGTGCGGCCTCGGTCACGCTGAAAGGAAGCGACAGTTATGCCACGATTTCAGGCGACACTGACAGCGACGGCACGGGAGACGGCACCGTGCTTACTGTAAGCACGAGCGTTCCCGTCACGATTACCGCGCTTACGATAACGGACGGTAACGGACTTGGTGGCGGCGGCATCTATGCAGGTGCAGGCTCAAAACTCACGCTTTCTGACGGCGCTTCCGTAACGGCGAACACTGCCTCAAGTTACCCTGGCGGCGGCATTTACAACAAAGGCACGCTCACGCTTACCGGAACGGCTTCTGTTTCGGCTAACACAGCAGCCACCGGCTCCGGCATCTACAATGACGGCACGCTTATCATGAAAGGCGGCGCCGTCGTCCAGGCCTCAAACGACGTGTATCTTGCTTCTGGTACCTGCATAACGATTGCTGGCGAGCTCACGGCAGACTCTCCTTGCGCGGCAATCACTCCTGCTTCTTACACCGACGGGCTTACGCTGCTTTCTGACGATAGCTCTGGCACGCTGGTTAGCGCTTGCTATGAAAAATTCACTGTCAGCGCAGACAGCACCGGAAGCACCTGGGTGATAGATAGCGCCGGTACGCTGCACAAGCCTGCCGACATGGGCGGGGTGAGTGTAACGCTTCCTGATTTTACTGACATTACCGTAGAGCAGAGCACAAGCGGCGCTGTCGTTACGTTTACCGCAGAAAGCGGCGAGGCTAGCTACACTTGGACCGTGGATGGAGAAGCGGCCGGCGGCGTTTCTGGGGTGACGGTAAGCTCGGACGGAACGGTGCTTACTGTCGATACGACAGGCTGGACGGCCGGTAGCTACGATATAGTCCTTGAAGTTCAAGCCTCAGCGGCCTCTGGCGGCGAGCTGCGTTCGTTTACGGCGCAGATAAAAGTAGGAGCGTAGCGTATGAAACCTTTCTTTTTAAGAAAGCGCCGTAAGTCTTTTTCTCCCGCACTTTTCTCTCTGGCTTTATGCGCGCAGCTTGCCTGCACGGTGTTTTCCTGCGCGCTTTTCTCTGCCGGAGAAAGAGCCGCATCCGGAGAGGCGTGCGTAACGCTTTCGGTAACTGCTTCCGTTTCAAGAACTGCAGGCGCCGCAGACGCTCCTGACAGCGAAGCCCCCGCAGGCGGTGCAGGTGCTTTTGGCGGGGACTATCGCACGGTGCTTCCAGACAATCCTGACAGCTCGGGGCTTACAGACGTTATCCTTACGGCCGCCCCCTCTGGATCTGGCGAATCCGAACGCAGCTTTAGCGCAGCCTCGCTATCCGCTCTCAATGCCTCGCTTGCTTCAGCCGCTTTTTATGCAGGGACGTATGACTTTACGCTTTCTGCAAGCCTGGACGGCATTACCTACAGCGGAAACGCAACAGAAACGCTCTCTTCTTCCGCTTCCAACACGGTCGCTTTTACGCTCATGCCGGCCGGCGACTGGGGCGCCTTCAGCCTTACGCTTACCTATTCTGGAAGCGCGACAAGGATAACCGGCTCACTGATTAATCCTTCCGATGACACGGAGGTGCTGGCTCCCGAAGACCTTACGCCAGCAGCAGCTTCCGGCGGTACGGTTATCTACGCAAAGGGGGCAGAGGAGCTGAAAGATGCTTCTGTTGAGGCGGGAATGTACCGTGTTTCCATAGCATTTTTTGGCGGCGACGACGGCGACATTCCGCTCAACTCCTACAGGGAGCTGGTTCGCGTCGTTCCGGGGCTTACAAGCCATGCAGTCCGTTCTATCGACTTAAATGAGCTGTACACAATTACCTACTGGAGCCAGATTGACAGCGACGGCGACGGCACGCTTGACGGCGCTTTCACTCAGATTGACGGCAGTACCGGCGGCATTACGTTTTCCTCAGGCGCACCACTGCAGTTTTCCCGGAAGAGCGCGGACATGGCGCTTCCAGATGCTGTTCTTTCCGGCCACGGTTTTTGCGGCTGGTACACGGACGAGTCGTTGTCAGCTGCAGGTAAAATCACCACTGTGGCAGGCGGAACTGCAAGGAACATACACGTGTATGCTTCGTGGGACGCATTCCAGATTACGGTGCAGGATAGCGCAGGACTCACATCATACTCTTCGCTTGCTGCCGCTGTCGATGCGATTACCACTGCAACGGGGGCCATCGAGATAACGCTGTACAGCAGTGTAAGCGCCGCCGACCTCGGAAAATCCGGGACTGAAGGCACCGTTTCGTATGCTATCAAAAATACAGGTGCCGCTCAGGTGGGGCTTTCGGTTGCAGACGGCGAGACTGTCGTTCTGGATTCTGACTCTCAAGAGCTGTTTTATCAGTGCACGAAGCTCAAGAACGTTGATGCGAAGGGCTTTGACACGTCTGGCGTGACGAACATGGAACACATGTTTTCCGGCTGTTCCGCCCTTACGACGATTGACCTTTCAACCTGGAATACGGAAAACGTCACTACCATGGCGTACCTGTTCGATGAGTGCACAAGCCTTGCAGCACTCAATCTGCGCAGTTTTGACACGTCTCTGGTAACGAAAACTACAAACATGTTTAACGGCTGCGCAAGTCTTTCGGCGATACAGGTAAGCTCTTCGTTTACGACTGCCTCTGTTACTGATTCTGCCGGCATGTTTACCGGCTGTACGTCGCTCACCGGGGGCGCCGGCACCGCATTTGACCCCAGCTACACGGATGCAACCTATGCCTGCATCGACAAGGCAGGCACTCCCGGCTACTTTACGGGCATCGTGTATGGCCTGTACGTTTCTTCAAGCGGAAATGATGATAACGACGGCCAGACTTCGACAGCAGCGCTCAAAACGCTCGAGGCTGCTGTCGGCGAAAGCGGCAGGCTGAATGAGCTAGCAGAAGCAAACGGCGTCACAAATGCCGACTGGGTTGTGTATGTTGACGGCGCGCTGAACGGGACGGCAGCATCTGTAGGCGAGCTGAAAGCCGCCTCTCTTTCCATCGTGGCGTCGACCACCACCGGAAATGACGTGTTAAGCGGTGGCGGAGCGGGCACCGTGCTTTCGATTTCGGCCTCGGTGCCTGTCGTTGTTTCCGGACTCAAGATACAGAGCGGCAGCACCGGCATTGCCACATCGGGAACCGGGGCTGTGTCTATAAAGGACTGTACTGTCAGCATGAACAGCTCCAGCGGCATTGCCGTAAGCGGTACGGGCGCCGTGACTATCAGCGGATGCACCATCGGCGGCTCTCTTTCCGGAAACGGCAACGAGACCGATAACGGCGGCGGTATTTACGCGGAGGCCGGCACGACCGTTACCATCAGCGATACCACCATAACCGGAAACAATGCAAAAGCAAACGGCGGCGGCATCTACAACGCAGGCTCAATGACGCTCAAAGGGGCTATCATCGGCGACAAGAACGCAACTTCCGCCGCTTCCGACAGTTTGTATGCGAACAAGGCAACCGCTTCCGGCGGCGGCATCTACAATACCGGCACGCTGAACGTACTCGACGGCACGGTCATCAGCTTTAACTACGCTTCTGAATCAGAATCTGCAGACGCAGGTGGCGGCGGCATCTTCTGCGACGGCGGTGAGCTTACAATCGAAGACGGCGTTTTGATTACCTACAACTGCGCAAAAGGCTGCGGCGGCGGCATCGTAGTTTCCGCGGGCTGCGAAGTTACCATGAAAGGCGGATCTGTCAGCAGCAATGCATCTCTGGGAGATTCGAATACTGCCTCAAAGATGGACGGCGGCGGTGGCATGTATGTGGCCGGAAGCTCGTCTGTAAAGATAAGCGGCGGATCCATAAGCGATAACACATCTAAAGTCAGCGGTGCCGGAATTTTTGTAAACTCATCGGGTGCTACGCTCACGATGAGCGGCGGCACGATAAGCGGAAACGCAGCAACCTGCAGCGGCGGCGGCGTGTACAATAAAGGCACGTTCTTCATGTACGGCACGGCTGTTATCGGAGATGAATCAAAAGGCGCTGCTGCGACATTGACAGATAATTCCAATTCGGCAGGCGCTAACTGTCACGGCGCCGGTATTTACACGGAAGGCGCCCTGTACCTCGGCTACAGCGCCGCCGGCACAACCGCAGACTTTACAGGCGGTATTTTCTACAACTATGCAGCTCATCAGGGTGGCGGCATTTACACAGCCGATAGCGCCGTCGTAAAAATGAACGGCGGCTCCATCAAGTACAACTGCGTATTTACCGACGGCGGCGGCGTGCGCTTAGGCGGATCCGAGGCGTTTGAAATGACTGGCGGCGCGATTGAAGGCAACGTCGCAACCCGTTACGGCGGCGGCGTATACAGCGGCGGTACATCTGCCTTCAGGATGAGCGGCGGTAAGGTTGATTCCAACAACGCATTGTCCGGCGCCGGTGTCTATAACAACGGCGGAACTATTGCCATGACGGGCGGTTCTGTCATCGGGAATTCCACTACGGGAACCGACACTGACACGGGACTTGGCGGCGGTATCTACAATACCGGAAGCGTCTATCTGTCCGGCACGGCTTCTGTCGGTGAGTCAGGCACGGGTGTGGCTACAAGTTCCGTTCATTCAAACAGTGCGACTCAGGGCGGCGGTATTTATCAGAAGTCTGGAGCCAGCTCTGCGCGGTTGTTCCTTGGCGTAAAGCTGAATTCCGACGGTACGACAGAACAATCTGCCTTAACAGGCGGCATCTACCGGAACTACTCAAGCGGAGCTGGCGGAGGCATATACGTTTTATCAAGCACCAGCTCGACGCCCTCTATTCTGGAAATGTATTCTGGCACTATTTCCGAAAATGCGGCTCCCGACGGCTACGGCGGCGGCGTGTATGCTGTTGATAAAGGCTCGCTTATCCTTTACGGCGGTACGATTGCCGGTAACGCCGCCGCTCATGGTGGCGCTGTAGCCTTGAACAGCGCAAGTCTGCTTCCGGAAGCAAAGCTTAAAGGCTCGATTTCAATTCCCGCTGGTGATGCCGGCGCAAATGATTTCTACCTCAACACGGATAAAAGCTGTGTCATTACGATTGACGGCGAGCTTACCGCTGATGAACCTGTTGCGACGGTCTTACCGAAAGTGTATACGGCAGGAAAGCAGGTGCTGGCTGACGGCGACACTTCCGGCATGGTCGCAAGCGAATACGCGAAATTTGCCGTTACGCCGGATTCTACCGGAGAATGGACGGTTGATTCTGCCGGCTGCCTTAAGCGCGGCGCAGTGTACGCTTCAGCTCTTGCTACCGTTATCGGAAGCCTTACTGAAAGCGCAGAGCTGAAGGTGACCGGAAGCCTTACGGCAGGCGTTCTTTCAGTATCTGTTGCTGATGCGATAAAAGACTTGGCATCTGGAATACTACTCTCTCTTGATTTGTCAGACTGCACGAATCTTGAATCTATTACAAGCCAGACGTTCTATAACTGTACGGCGCTTGAATCTATCACCCTCCCTGCTACAGTAACTCAGATAAATGGTTCTGCTTTCTATGGTTGCACGAGCCTTACCTCATTCGGCTTTGCCGGCACTACCAGCGAATGGAATGCGCTTACACTCGGCACCGACTGGAATAAAAATGCGCCGTTTACAGAAATCGTCTGCTCCGACGGCTCTGTTTTGATTGTTCCAAGCGTAAGCTCGCTTTCGGAAGCTCCTTCATCTGGAACCTACGGCCTTTCTTCACGTTCCGAGCTGGAAACGCTGCTTTCATGGGTAAATACAGACCATGCGACAATGTCCGGCGTTACGTTCGTCCTTTCCGGCGACATTGACCTGGAGGGAGTCGGAATAACGCCAATCGGAAGCTCCACTTATCCATTCTGCGGAACATTCGATGGCGCCGGGCATGAAATATCGAATTATGTGGTAAGCCAGTCCTCGAATACCGGTCTTTTTGGCTATGTATCTAGCGGCGCGGTGATTCAAAACCTGACCCTTTCTGGTTCGACATCTGCCAGGGCATCGTGTGGTATGATTGCTAACGTCATTGGTTCAGGACCTGTTACGGTGAACAAGTGCATAACTAACGTCAGTTACAGTGCCGAAAACAAAAAATATATAGGCGGCATTGCAGGCTGGGTGAATCTTTCTGACGGAGGAACGCTAACCATCACCAATTGTGCCAATTATGGTTCTGTAGCCAGTTCTAATAGTGACGGCTATCTTGGCGGCATTATAGGACATGCTATTTCTTCCGGCACCATACAGATTACAAACTGCGCAAATTACGGCTCAATAAACGGGGGCACAAGCACTACGTATTGCGGCGGTCTTGTCGGAAACATCAGTTCCACTGTTACCCTGAATGTTTCAAACTGCCTGAATGCCGGCACGGTTGGGGACACCTCGTCAGCATACTCTGCGGCTGTAATGGGTACATCTTCTGATACAAACCCATCCATCTCAAACTGCTACTATCTTACCGGCTCGGTAAATCAAATTTCGGAAACGGGAACTTTGCAGAATACCTCGGCCTTTACCTCTGACGGAAGTGCCTGCGTTACGTCCGAAGCTGTCACTGCAGGCGGCACAAGCTATGCGGCCGGCACGAATTTGGTAACCATTCTGAACGCCGTTACTCAGGCTGAAAGCGGCCTTTCCAGCTGGAAAATGGGAGATAGCGGCTACCCGGAGCTTGAATGAGGCAAAGCAGCGATTCTTAATTACTGAAGCCGCACTGTAAAAACTGTATTTTTATAGACTTTCTGAAGTGATTTCTGTATACTTTTGCATTATGCAGGAACAGAAAGGCGCACAAGGCGCCATAACGGGCGCCCACGGCGCTCTCACCGATAACAACCATGCGGCGCTCTGGCACGGACGTTTTGCCGAAGGGCCTGATGCAGCAGCCGTTGAGTTTGAGACTTCAATTCATGTAGATGAGCGCATGGCGCTCGATGATATTGCCGGAAGCCGCGCGCACGCCGCCATGCTCTGTAAGCAGGGCATTTTGAGCGTGGACGAAAACGTGCAGATTCAGGCAGGCCTTACATCCGTTGCGGACGACCTGGAGCGAGGCGCGCTTTCAATCGACTACAGTGCCGAGGACATTCACTCCTTTGTGGAGGCTACGCTGACCGACCGCATAGGCGAGCCGGGAAAAAAGCTTCATACCGGCCGAAGCCGCAACGACCAGATTGCGCTTGACGAGCGCCTGTATCTTCGCCGCGCGATTCCCGACCTGCAGAAAGCCGTAAAATCGCTGATTAAAACACTTGCAGATATCGCCTCTGCTCATACCGACACGCTGCTAACCGGCTACACGCACATGCAGCATGCCCAGCCGGTCACGCTTGCCCAGCATCTGTGCGCATGGGCATGGGCGCTTACCCGCGACGTTGAGCGTCTTTCAGACACGCTTCGCCGCATCGACAAAAGCCCGCTTGGTAGCGGCGCGCTTGCCGGAAGCGGGCTTCCGCTCGACCGCGAGGCTGTCGCTGCAGCGCTGGGCTTTTCCGGCGTTACCGAAAACAGCCTCGACAGCGTCTCTGACCGCGACTACTGCATCGAGTTTGCCTCTGACTTTGCGCTCTTACAGATGCACTTAAGCCGCATGAGTGAGGAAGTCGTGTACTGGGCGACGACAGAGTTTGGCTTTATTGACCTGAGCGAAAAATGGTCTACGGGAAGCTCAATCATGCCGCAGAAGAAAAACCCTGACTTTGCAGAGCTTATCCGCGGCCGCACCGGAAAAGTATACGGCGACCTGGTCTCACTCCTTACGATGATGAAGGGATTGCCGCTTTCGTATGACCGCGACATGCAGGAAGACAAAGCGCCGCTTTTCGATTCCTACGACACAGTGCTTGGAAACGTCATTGTCTTTGAGGCGATGATAAAAAGCGCCCGCTGGAATACTGAAAAAATGGCACAGAGCTGTGACGGCGGCTTTGCAAATGCAACCGACGTGGCAGATTACCTGGTGCGTAAGGGAATGCCGTTCCGCACCGCGCACGGCGTTGCAGCCCAGTGTGTGCGCCTGTGCATCGAAACAAAACGGAGCGCAATTGAGGCGCTTACCTTAGCTGAGCTTAAGGCTGTTTCGCCGCTTTTTGAGGATGACATCTTTGCAAAGATTTCCCCGCGCGCCTGCGCCGAAGCTCGCAGTACCACCGGCGGCCCTGCTAAGGCTCAGGTTGAGGCACAAATCGCGGCTTTGCGGGCATTTGGTGAAAAGTAAATTGCTCGCAGATTTCGCGTGTACCTGCGTTATCGGCGAGAAAAAAAATGAGGAGTTTGATATGAAAAAAATTATGACTGTTGCGCTGGCGTGTGTGGCGCTCGGTGCGGTTATGGGCTGCGCAAAGAAAGCTGCTTCTGACCCGGTAAAAGCATTGCAGGAGCGCGGCGAGTTCGTGCTTGGTTTGGATGACTCATTCCCGCCGCTTGGTTTCCGCGATGAAAACAATCAGATTGTCGGCTATGACATTGACCTTGCAAAAGAAGTTGCAGCTCGTCTGGGGGTTGCCTTCCGCGCTCAGCCGATTGACTGGAGCGCAAAAGAGCAGGAGCTTTCTACGGGCAAAATCGACTGCATCTGGAACGGCCTTACAATCACCGAAGAACGCAAAGCAGCTTTAAGTTTTACAAAGCCGTATCTTGAGAATGCACAGGTTGTCGTCGTTCGCGCAGACAGCGGCATTACGGCACTTTCTCACCTTGCAGGAAAGACACTCGGCCTGCAGAGCGGTTCAAGCGCAGCGGATGCACTGGACGAGGCTCCTCAGGTAAAAAAGAGCCTTAAGAGCGTCGTTGAGTTCAAAGAGAACATTACTGCCCTGAACGACCTCGAAATTGGCGGCGTTGACGGCGTTGTCATGGATTCTGTTGTCGCAAACTACTCAATCCAGCAGACCGGTAAGCCGTTTGCAGTCCTTGCTGAAGGACTTGCTCCGGAAGCCTATGGTGTCGCATTCCGCAAAAACGAGCCTCTTCTTGCAGAAAAAGTACAGTCTGTGCTTGAAGAAATGGCCGCTGACGGCACCGTTGCTGCAATCAGCCAAAAATGGTTTGGTAGCGATATTAGTGTAATCGGAAAATAAGTTTTACCGGGGAGTTCCCCGGTGCCCCCTGTTTTGGGGGAGAGAGAAACCTCTACTGCGAAGCGGGTTTCTCTCTCCCCCAAGCCCCCTTTCTTTTCCAGCACGCTTTAGGGACTCTGCCCCTAAAAACCCCGCATGTCTGGCAAGAATGCTTTGTGGAGATGTTATGACAAAGATGCTGGTAATAATGCTGCAGGGAACGTTTGTCTCCGTGCAGGTATTTTTTTTGACCCTTTTATTCAGTCTACCTTTAGGCTTGCCAATTGCGGCTGCCTGCATGTCTCGCTTTAAGCCACTTGCATTGGCCTCTCATGTGTTCATGCTGATTATTCGCGGCACACCACTCATGCTGCAGCTTATCTTTGTCTACTTTGCTCCGTATCACATCTTCGGCGTGTCATACGACCGCTTTACGGCGGCTATCATCGCGCTTTCGGTGAACTACGCGGCATATTTTGCAGAAATCTACCGTGGCGGCATCCAGTCGATTCCGCGCGGCCAGTACGAGGCGGCAAAAATGCTCGGCTACACGCGGAGCCAGACCTTTTTCCGCATTGTGCTTCCCCAGGTCTTTAAGCAGATAATTCCTGCGACAGGAAACGAAGTGATTACGCTCGTCAAGGACACCGCGCTCGTGCAGGTTATCGGCGTTACTGAGCTTCTGCGCGTGGCTCAGACTCAGTCGAGCCGCCTTTTTTCAACTACGCCTATTTTTGTCGCCGGCATTTTCTACTTTGTGATGAACTATCTGGTCAGCGAGGCGTTCCGGCTTATTGAAAAACGCCTTGCCTATTACCGCTAACGGAGTGCCGCCATGGAAGAAGCAATTATCAGCGTACAGAACGTAAAAAAGACATTCAAAGACGGAGTCCCCGTCCTGCGTGATATTTCGTTTGAAGTGCACAAGGGAGAAGTGCTCGGCATCATCGGGCCGAGCGGCAGCGGCAAGTCCACATTGCTCCGCTGTATTACACAGCTTGAATCTGTGGACGCCGGAAGCATTACGGTTTGTGGCAGTGCACTGGTAAAAGACGGCGTGTATGCGCCTAAAAAGGAACTTCGGGCCATCGGCCTCCACCTGGGGCTTGTCTTCCAGAATTTCAACTTGTTTCCGCATTTTTCTGTGCTCAAGAACATTACTGATGCGCAGATACACGTGTTAAAAACACCGCGCGATGAGGCGGAATCAAACGCGATGCAGCTTTTAGAGCGCATGGGGCTTGCTTCAAAAGCGCTCTCTTACCCCTGCGAGCTTTCTGGCGGCCAGCAGCAGCGCGTGTCGATTGCGCGCGCCCTTGCCTTAAAGCCCGACGTGCTTTTGTTTGACGAGCCGACAAGCGCCCTTGATCCGGAGCTTACCGGCGAAATCCTTGCCGTTATCAGAAGCCTTGCCGCAGAAAAAATGACGATGGTCGTCGTGACGCACGAAATGGCCTTTGCCCGCGACACAAGCGACAAGCTCATTTTTATGGCAGACGGCGTCATCGTGGAACAGGGAAGCCCCCGTGAGGTGATTGAAAATCCGCGCGAGGAGCGCACAAAGTCATTCCTGGCCCGCTTCAATCAGTAATGCTGCGGGCATTTTGACTGATACTCTAAGCCGGTTTTGCTTTTGCTTTTAAAATTCCCCTAATCCTTTTTTTTCAGCTTCCGAAAATAGAAGTATGAATACGTTTACCCGTTCAGTTGATTTACTCCAGCACGCAATGGACGTGCACAGCCTGCGCTATCAGGTGTCAGCAAACAATATAGCCAATGCTGAGGTACCAAACTACAAGCGCCAGACAGTCAGTTTTGAGAGCGAGCTCAAAAAGGCGTTTGAAAGCGAGACCGAAACAAATAAGCGCCTGCAGCTTACTCGTGCAGACAGCCGCCACATCGCGCTTGAAGAGCCGTATGACTGGCACAGCGTAGAGCCGCGCCGCGTAACCGACTGGGCATCAACCGAGAAGGCAAACGGAAACAACGTAGACGCAGAGACTGAAGCCATGAACATCTTAAAGCTTCAGATGAACTACCGCCTGCTTACCCAGCTGGAAAACTTTGAGTTCAGCCAGGTAAAGGTCGCAATAAGAAAGTAAGGTTTAGAAAGCTGCAGCTGCGTAGTTTTTTAAGCTTCCAGTCTGCGCGGCAAATGAGCCGGGCGTAACAATTGAGCGTCATCTATGACGCGGAGGATAATAAGAGTGGGCATGTTTACAAGTATCAATATAGCGGCTACCGGCATGGCGTTTGAGCGCCTGCGTACCGATGTTATTTCTGACAATATCGCCAATGCTTCTACAACGCGCACCGCAGAAGGCGGTCCGTTCAAGCGTGCTATGGTCATCGCAGAGCCGGTTGCATCTAGCCATCCGACATGGCGTATGCCGTTTGTTAACGCCGATCAGGATAATGGTCCCGGTCAGGGCGTTCGCGTGCGCGAGATTGTCAAAGATACCTCAGAAGGAAAAATGGTGTGGGATCCCACAAACCCCGACGCATACCAGAGCGGACCGCATAAAGGCTATGTTGAATACCCGAATGTGAACATCGTAAACGAAATGGTAAACCTTATTTCGGCAAGCCGCGCATATGAGGCAAACAGCACGGTGGTTCAGGGCGCAAAGGATATGTTCAGCGCCGCGCTTGAAATTGGCCGCTCATAAGGGTAGAGTAAAATAACTGTGTTTTAAGAGGGGATAACGAATGAAGGTAATGAACAGTATTTCAGAATTGCAGCTTTTGCGTACGAATCCGGCTCATGCAGGTACCGGTCCGCTTGGCGGGGACGTGGCCCGGAACGGCGGCGCTAAAAAGACCAGCATGTTTGAGGCAAAGCTTTTGGAAGCCGTCTCTGCAATGAACGAACAGCAGCTTGATGTCGGCCGTGTAGAGCAGCAGCTGATTACCGACCCGGATTCAGTCGATGTACATGATGTTGTCACGTCGATGGCAAAGGCACAGATGTCGCTTTCGCTCGCGCAGACAGTCATTGACCGCCTGGTTACCGGCTGGAATGAAATTTCAACGACTCGCTAGGGGTGAATGACACGCTAACCTTAAAATAGTAAAGTCGCCCTCTCGTTCTGTCGATATAATAAACAGGAACGACGTTTCTGTCGCTTAACTCTTTTCAATAGAGCAAATTTATGCTACAATTCATAAAAAGAGTTGGTGTTCGTTCACGGGAGGGGTCAGATGAACGAATGGCTTAAAAAGTTTACAGCCAGTTTTAAAGAGAAATGGGCCAAATGGTCCATAGTACAGAAAGGTATTTTAGGCGGCATCGTAGTTGTCGTCATTATTGCAGTCATTTCAATAGGCCGTATGTCACATGCGCCTACGACTATTCCGCTTTTTAACACAGCCATTACAGATGAAACGGCACGTGATAACATCCTGTTCCGTCTGGATCAGGAAAATATCCACTATACGGTAAATGCCGCCGGCATCATCGCTGTTGATGATGAAAAGACCGCGCGCCGCATGCGTTCTATCCTCGTTAGTGAAGACCTTGTTCCGACAAGCCTTGACCCCTATGCGCTTTTTGACGTAACAAACTGGTCAATCACCGACTACGAGCGCGGCATCAATAACCTTCGTGCAGTTACAGCCGCTGTAAAGCAGCATCTCGAGGCCCTTGACGGTATTGCCAGCGCTGATGTTGTGATTACGCTCCCCGAACGCTCTGTATTCAGCGATGAACAGAAGCCGACGACGGCAAGCGTTATCTTGAACTTTAAGCCCGGCGTTACAATGACCCGCAAGCAGCTGCAGGGCGTGCAGAAAATACTTCTGCGTTCTGTCGTTGGCCTGCGCGAGGAAAATATCACCATTGCAGACCGCGAAGGCAACGTTTTAAATGATTTTGAAGGCTTAGCTGACCTTGACCGCGTATCCATAGTCGAAAAAGAGCAGAAGCTTATCGCAAAGCTGGAGAAGGAATACCGTGCAAAGGTTCTGGTTGCCTTGCAGCAGATTTTTAATTCGGACCGCGTGCGCGACCTGAACATTAAAATCGACATGGACATGTCTAAAGTTGCCAGCCAGACAACCGAATATTTCCCGGTTGAGATTACTCCTCAGGATAAATCAAAACCGTATGACACTCGCGTCACGCGTGATTATCTTCCGCTTTCTTCCCAGACGATTACCAATGAATGGACGGGAACCGGCTACAACCCGGAAGGTCCTGCTGGCGTCGAAGGGCAGAATCCGCCAGTGTATAGCGACATGTCTAATGTTGTCGGTAAGTCAACGCAGACTTCAGTTACGCAGAATAACGTAATGAATACGCGCAATACGCAGAAAGAGGTAAGCCCCTCAATCGGACGCGTCACGGTTTCTGTGAACATTGACGGCAGCTGGAAAAAGAAATACGACAAGAACCATAATCCGATTATAGAGCAGAACGAAGAGGGAGGGTATGAAATTGCCCGTACCTACGTTCCTGTTGATGAAGAAACGCTTGCGCAGGCAACCCGTCTGGTGCAGGATGCAATTGGATTTAACTCAGCCCGCGATGACAGCGTTTCTGTAACTTCAATCCGTATCGACCGCACCGCTGACTTTGAGGCGGAAGACGCCGCATTCTTTAAGGCTCAGCAGACACGCCGCACGCTGCTTCTGGTGCTTGCCGGTACGCTTGTTGTGCTCATTGCCTTTATCGTATTCCGCTTTATCAGCCGGGAAATGGAACGCCGTCGCCGTCTTCGCGAAGAGGAAATCCTGCGCCAGCAGCAGGCGGAGCGGGAACGGCAGCTGTGGGAAGCAAAGAACGAAGGTATGGAAGTTACGATGTCCGTGGAAGAGCGCAAGCGCGCAGAGCTTCAGGAAAATGCAATTGCAATGGCGAAGGAACATCCGGAAGACGTGGCAATGCTTATCCGTACCTGGATGATGGAGGAGTAGACTATGGCAGATGCAGCAAAAGCTGGCGGCAAAAAAGGCGCCAAAGACTACAAGAATCTTACCGGCAGACAAAAGGCTGCCATCTTCCTTGTCTCGCTCGGAAGCGATGTGTCTTCAGAAATCATGAAGCATCTGCGTGAAGACGAAGTGGAGACGCTTACCTTTGAAATTGCGCGTCTGGAGACGGTAGACGCAGACTTTAAGGATCAGGTTCTGCAGGAATTCCAGGACTTGATGGCGGCACAGAACTTCATCACCACCGGTGGTATCGACTATGCCCGAGAACTTCTGGAAAAATCATTGGGCAGCCAGAAAGCTATCGACATCATAAACCGCCTGACGAGCAGCCTGCAGGTGCGTCCTTTCGACTTTATCAGGCGCACCGACCCGGCACACCTTTTGAACTTTATTCAGACCGAATATCCGCAGACCATTGCTTTGATTCTGGCCTATCTTGAGCCGAGCAAAGCTGCTGTCATTTTGCAGAACCTGCCGGCGGAAATCCAGCCGGAGGTATCAAAGCGCCTTGCTACGATGGACCGTACGAGCCCTGACGTTCTGCGCGAAGTTGAGCGCGTTCTTGAGAAAAAGCTTTCTACGCTGTCCAGCGAAGATTACACGGCGGCTGGTGGTGTCGAGAGCATCGTCGAAATCCTCAACCTTGTCGACCGTTCTTCCGAAAAGGCCATTATCGAAAGCCTCGAAGAGGAAGATCCGGATCTGGCAGAAGAAATCAAAAAACGCATGTTCGTGTTCGAAGATATTGTCATGCTCGACGACCGCGCCATTCAGAAGGTTATGCGCGAAGTCGATACGCAGGAACTTTCCAAGGCCCTCAAATCCGTGGATACGGAAGTTCAGGACAAGATTTTCCGCAACATGTCAAAGCGTGCGGCTGCCATGCTCAAGGAAGACATGGAGTTTATGGGCCCTGTCCGCTTGAAGGACGTCGAAGAAGCGCAGCAGAAGATTGTTTCTACAATCCGTCGTCTCGAAGACGCAGGCGAAATCGTTATTGCCCGCAACGGCGAAGACGAACTGGTGGTATAACGGCTCCGGGCTTTGTGTCCGGCCGCATAAGGCAGAGGTGTATGCATGACTAAGAATTTATTTGTACCCAGCGAGATTAAGACAAAAGAAGGCGAGTTTAAGCTCCAGCTTCTGCACGAGTTTGCAAAGCCGGTAGAAGAAAGCGAAGTTGTAGAAGAGCCTGTATACACCGGACCCACTGTGGAAGAACTGCAGAAAGAAGCTGACGATTTTAAGGCAAAGTGGGAAATCGAAAAAAACGAAATGCTCAAAAAAGCACAGGATAGTGCTGACGAAATCGTAAAAAAAGCAGAAGATGCGGCTTTCGCAGAGGTAAAGCGGCAGACAGACCGTGCGCAGGTACTAAAAAGCGAGGCTGAGCAGGAAGCTCAGCGTATCATTCAGAATGCGAATGACGAGGCGGCTAAAATCCTTGAAAAAGCGCACGCCGACCGGGAAGAGCTGCTTTCTGCCAGCCGGCAGGACGGTTACAACGACGGCCATGATGCCGGTTACAAGGAAGGCAAGGCTGAAGTTGACCGTTTGATTGAGCGCACGCACAAGATTTTGAATGCGGTGCTTGAACGCCGCGAAGAAATATTGAGCGGTACCGAGCAGCAGGTTGTAGAGCTGGTTATTTTAATGGCGCGAAAAGTCATTAAGATTATTTCTGAAAACCAGAAGAATGTTGTCATGGCAAACGTGGCTCAGGCGCTTAAAAAGATTAAGGGCCGAAGTGACGTTACTATTCGCGTAAATCTTGAAGACCTTAAGCTTACTACGGCGCACGTGCAGGACTTTATTCACAGCGTGGAGAATGTGCAGGGAATTACTGTGCTTGAAGATTCCACTGTCGAAAAAGGCGGCTGTGTCGTAGAAACAGACTTCGGATCTATCGATGCCCGCATTTCAAGCCAGCTTTCTGAACTTGAAGCAAAAATCCTTGAAATCTCGCCGGTTAAGACGATTGCTAAAACCGACACGGTTGCTCCCAGCATCTGATTAGCCGGAAAAAACGCAGCTTTAAACGCAGGGTGGGAAAATGGAAGCGTTTTTTACTAAATATTTACAGGCTGCAAAAGCCACAGAAACAATACTCTATACTGGCAGTGTAACCGCCGTTAAGGGGCTTATGATTGAAAGCAAAGGCCCCCGGTCAATGGTCGGCGAGCTGTGTACAATCAAAAATCCAACAGGCAGCGATATTTTGGCTGAAGTCATGGGCTTTGATGGCGCTACAGTCAAGCTGATGGCTTATGGCGAGACCAAGGGCATAGAAGTTGGTTGCGAAGTCGTTGCAAGCGGGCATGTATTACAGGTTCCTGTCGGGCAAAAGCTGCTTGGCCGAGTCATTGATGCGACAGGAGCTCCATACGACGGAAAAGGCCCCCTTGACCCAGAGGCATTTTACCCGGTGCTTGCAAGCCCCCCGAACCCGATGACCCGCGCTCCCATTGACCGCCGCATTGTGACCGGCGTGCGCGCAATAGACTCGCTGTTAACCTGCGGAAAAGGTCAGCGTCTGGGTATTTTTGCAGGTTCCGGCGTCGGTAAATCCACGCTTCTCAGTATGATTGCGCGCAACACCGACGCAGACATAAACGTCATCGGGCTTATCGGCGAACGTGGCCGCGAGGTCATGGACTTTATCCGCCGCGACCTGGGCGAAGAGGGCATGAAGCGAAGCGTGGTTGTCGTTGCCACAAGCGATACAAGCTCCATCTGCCGCCTTCGCGCAGCCTATGTGACCACTGCCATTGCAGAATATTTTCGTGACCAGGGAAAGGACGTCATGCTGATGATTGACAGTGTGACCCGATTTGCCCATGCCCAGCGTGAAATAGGACTTGCAACTGGAGAGCCTCCAGCCCAGCGCGGCTATCCGCCGAGCGTGTTCGATATGCTCCCTAAGCTTTTGGAGCGCACCGGCACTAACGACAAGGGCAGCATTACGGCCTTCTACACCGTGCTTGTCGACGGTGACGACATGGACGAGCCGATTACCGACAAGGTGCGCGGTACGCTGGACGGCCACATTGTCCTGAGCCGACAGCTCGCGCAGGAACGGCATTATCCGGCCATAGACGTCTTGAAAAGCATAAGCCGTCTTTCAAAGCGCGTGTCTGGCAAGCAGACGGTGGCTGCAGTGAATAAAATCGCGCGCCTCGTTGCTCTCTACGAAGAGAACAAGGACATGATTACCGCAGGCGTGTATCAGCAGGGAACGAGCGTCAACATCGATGAGGCAATCTCAAAACATCAGGCAATCGAAGACTTTTTGATGCAGCGCGAAGAAGAGCCGTGTCCGATTGACGACACGCTTGATAAGCTTTCCTTGCTTTCTGAAATCGAAATTCCTGAGGAAGAATACTATGAAAGTCCCGCGCTTGGCCGCAAGACGACCGCCGAGCTTGTTCACGAGGGCAGAATCGATGCCGTCACTGGTGCAAACGAGCAGGCCTTCTCGGAAGATTCGCTTCCGCAGAATGCAAGCGCTATAGAAAACGTCTCTCAGTTTATGACGCAAAATGCATAAGGCAGGAAAAAAGTAGAGCATGAAGCGCTTTGTTTTTTCGCTCCAGAAAGTGCTTGACTTGCGCGAGTTTGAAAAAAAACAGGCAGAAGCCGAACTTGGCCGCGCAGTCGGAGAAGAGACCCGCATTGAAAACTCTCTTAAAAGCGTTGCCGAAAGCCGAGCGGCAACCGTTCGTGCAGCCGACAATATGCGTAATCTTTCAGACCTCTACAATGCAAACCGCTATTTTGCTCTGCTTGACCAGCAGAAAGAGCAGCTTTTAGAAGAGCTTACGCAGGCAAAGCTTGTAACCGAAGAAAAGCGCGAGGCTATGCGCGAGGCGATGAAAAAACAGAAAGTGCTTGAAAAATTAAAAGAAAAGCGCCTCGCTTCGTGGAAGAAAGAGGCGCTCAAAGAAGAAGAATCCACTGTTGATGATATTGTGACCGGTCAATTCGAACGGTCATAAGGAAGCTTTCCGCAGAAGGCAGGCGTTACCCGCAGCCGGTAAAGCTGCTGCGGTATGCCGTACAATCTGCGGTTCTTCTGTTAGTAGTGGAAGCTTGACCCTCCGATAAACTCACGGATAATCGACTGCGTTGGCACATAATCCGACGGCATCGGTGACCACAAATCCAGAAAATCCAGCAGGCGGGAAGCTTCACGGTACTCCGGCTGCTCCGGGCTAACGCGGCGCAAGAGCGGCTCTGCATACACTTTAAGCACTGCAATTTCGTAATCGAGCGCAGTGTTCAGGACGGCGTCCGCATTGTTCTGGAACGGGAAGATGTGCAGGCGTTCGCCTTTCTGAACGCTCTGCCACATGCCGATTGTCTGCGCTGCACTCTTTGCACGGAACTTTGCGTCGCGCACAATGCGGCGAATCAGACGGTTGTCGCGCGTGGATACGCGGTTGTGGTCGTCGATGTTCAGCTGCGTCAGAGCCGACAGGTAGACCTTGAACTTGTATTCATTCTTGATAAGCGGCGTAAGCTTGTCATTCAGACCGTGGATGCCTTCCATAATCAGAATGTCATTTTTTTCAAGCTGCATGGTGTCGCC
>JAILRG010000046.1 GCA_024698325.1 Treponema sp. | reverse complement strand
ATTTCTTGATTTTCTTTTTCACGTCTTTTTACGCCACAACATACATCGGTATCGATTTGCCGGTGTACCGCTACCGGGCAAAAAGCGGCATGAGCAGTGCGCGCCAAATCGACTCCGTAAAAAAACTCCGCATGGTCTGCTCAACGGCAAGCGTCTTTGCCGTCATCGCCGAATCTGAGGAACTGAAAGCGCTTTCCGAAAGCGAAGTGCAGTGCGTGCGCCACTTGTCTTCTGTTTACCTTGCCGACAATATCCGCCAGCTGCGCGAGACTGTTGTCCCTGCATTGCAACCTGAGGCGCATGAACTGCTCTGCGAGTTCTGGGGAAAGAACTACGTGGAAATAATCGAGAAGGCCGTGGATACATCTGATGCGCAGGTGGGCTGACATTCCCGGTGTGCCTAGTATATGCAGACAAGCTATTCAAACCAGTTTTCTACCTGAAGTTCGCTTACTTCCTGAATAGGTGCAAAATGTTTTGTGTTTCTGGTTACAAGAATCATGTGGTTTGCAAGCGCAATTGAAGCAATGAGACTGTCACTTTTTTGAGTTGGTTTACCCGCTTTTCTGAGCCTTGCTCTAAGCTTGGCATGTATGTCAGCAGCTTTTTCGGTGTAATTTTTTATTTTGAAATTTTCATGCACATCTTCATTGATGAATCTTTCAAGATATTTTTTATTCAGACCGTCTTCCATACTGTAAACACCGAATTTTAATTCTTCCCAAACAGGAGAAGAAATGGCACAGTCGGAGCTATGTTCTGTCATTTTTTCCAGAACATTAAAAGAAGGCTGGGGTTTTATGATTTCTGAGATGATATTAGAATCCAAAAGGTAATGTGGTTCTTCTTCTGTGTATTCCATACTCAGTCCTTAAAAACGCCCTCAAAAACATCACTTTCGTAAGTGTCGCTCTCGGTATCGTCTGGATTAAAAATGAGGTCTATATCGTCATTTGAAAAAAGCCCGGCTGTTTTTTTGCGGAATTCAGCTGCCTTGTCTAAAAAAGGTATTTTAGGTTTTGCTGAAACAAGTTGTTGATATTCTGTCACTGACAATAAAACTCCAACAGTTTTATTCCTGCGTGAAATAAAAACAGGTCCTGAAGTTTCTGCCTGATGCATAAAAAGCGGCAATTTGTTTTTTACTTCAAAAATCGGAATTGCATTCATAATGACTCCTCCAACTTGAATAGTTTGAGTCAGTATATAATGCAAATAGCTATTCTGTCAATTTTATATAGCTATAGTAGCAGGCCGCTGTCTTCGGCCTACCTTGTCGACAACATCCGCCAGCTACGTGGAAATAATCGAGAAGGCCGTGGATACATCTGCGTCATATCCGCGTTCATCTGCGTCGAAAGAATGAGGACTAATTTCCCTGGTCAAGGCTCGTGCGCTATTGTCTAAAAAAGGCAAATACGGTAATTTATACGCAGACATTTTTTAGTATTTTTCCGTCTAAGGACGGCTAAAGGAGTTTTACATGGCAGTAAAGGTTGCTATTAACGGTTTCGGCCGCATTGGTCGTCTGGCATTCCGCCAGATGTTTGACGCTGAGGGTTATGAAGTAGTCGCTATCAACGACTTGACCAGCCCGAAGATGCTCGCTCATCTTCTGAAATATGACACCGCACAGGGCGGTTACATGGGACGCATCGGCGAAGGCAAACACACCGTTTCTTACAAGGACGCAGTTCTTGAGGAAGACGGCAAGACCGTAAAAGTTCCGGGCTCAATCATCGTAGACGGAAAAGAAATCACCATCTATGCAAAGCCGAACGCAGCTGATCTGCCGTGGGGCGAGCTGAAGGTAGACGTAGTTCTCGAATGCACTGGTTTCTACGTATCAAAGGCAAAATCACAGGCACACATCGATGCAGGTGCACGCAAAGTCGTTATCTCAGCACCGGCTGGCAACGATCTGCCCACAATCGTTTACAATGTAAACCACAAGACTCTGACAAAGAATGACAACATCATCTCTGCAGCTTCTTGTACAACAAACTGCTTGGCTCCGATGGCAAAAGCTCTGAACGACGCTTTCCCGATCCAGTCTGGCATCATGTCAACAATCCACGCTTACACTGGCGACCAGATGATTCTCGACGGTCCGCAGCGCAAGGGTGACCTCCGCCGCTCACGCGCCGGTGCTCAGAACATCGTTCCGAACTCAACAGGTGCTGCAAAGGCTATCGGTCTGGTTATCCCCGAACTGAACGGCAAGCTGATTGGTTCAGCACAGCGCGTTCCGGTTCCGACAGGTTCAACAACCATCCTGACTGCTGTTGTTAAAGGCAACGACGTAACAAAAGAAGCTATCAACGCTGCAATGAAGAAAGCTTCTGATCCGGAAACCTTCGGCTACAACGAGGACGAAATCGTTTCTTCTGACGTTATCGGCATGAAGTTCGGTTCACTCTTCGATGCAACACAGACCATGGTTACCAAGATTGCTGACGGCCTCTTCGAGGTACAGGTTGTTGCTTGGTATGATAACGAGAACTCATACACATCTCAGATGGTCAGAACAATCAAGTATTTCTCAGAAAACTGCTAATTCTGGCATAAATGTGCGACGAGTTTGCGGCTTGGCCGCAAACTCGGTAAGTTCGCCGAAAGGCGAACGACGAACTGCTAATAATTGCTGAGTAAGTAGGGGGCTTCATCTGAAGCCCCTTTTTTTATGAGTTCTCATTATCATTCTATCCTACTGTCGCGAGATACGCTTCGCGTTCTCGCTCCGCGCACGCTGCGCACCTGCTTGCGTGCGGGTATGACAACGAAAACAGCTACACTTCACAGATGCGCTAGCCGCGTGAGCGGCGTGTTAATAATTTCCACTCATGCAAACGACACGAAGTGTCGTATGGTTCGCACTATCAAATACTTCTCAGAGAACTGCTAAGACTGGCATGAATGTGCGACGAGTTTGCGGCTTGTCCGCAAACTCGCTAAGTTCGCGCAAGCGAACGACGAACTGCTAATTCTGGCATGAATGTGCGAGGAGTTTGGATGTATCGCGCAGGCGAATACACCAAACTCGATAAGTTCGCGCAAGCGAACGACGAACTGCTAAGTTTAACATAGTTTAGCTAAGAGAGGCATTTGCTTTTTTGCAGATGCCTCTATTTTTGTCTTTTAGACGTAGGTGAAATATGGCCGTACCATACGACCCGTTTGGCAGTACCATACGACCCGTTTGGCAGTACCATATGACCCGTTTGGCAGTACCATATCGGGCCTCCGGTACTGTCAAATTCATTCATCGCCAGAGAATCAGCCGAATGTACAAGCACGGCCTTGTTATCTTAGTTGAAACTTATGGCGCTTTTAAGCCCCTTTGGAATGATATTCTGCTCTTCCCTGGCCGAAGCTCCAATAGGCGGCTTACAGAAAAAGCCGGCAGTCGCCTGCGAGGGGTGCAGACTGGATGCCGGCTTAGGGTGGGCTAGTTAAGGGCTGCTTCCAGTGCCGACAGGTTGTCGGTCATGATGGAAAGGTAGCTTGCGCCATTCTTGATGTCTTTGCTTGTGGTAGACTGCATCGAATCAAGCGTGACAACAGGTGTCTTTTTAAATTTTGAGCTTTGCACGATGGTGCGGGCGATTTTTTTGTCGCTTTTTTCAATCGTAAAGACAGCCGGAATCTCGTGCTCGTCAACTTTTCCTGCAAGGAAAATCACGGTCTTAAAGCTTGCTTCGGTCTCTGCCGAACAGCCGGTAAACGCTGCGTAGTAGGTAAGCCCGTAATCATCTGTCAGGTAACGGAAAGGAAATCGGTCTCCGAAGAGTATGACTTTTCGCTGCGCCTTTCTTACTACAGAACTGTATGCTGTGTCAAGCTGCTCGAGTTTTGCTTGGTAAGCCCTGCTGTTTGCAAGGTAGGTTTCTGCATGGGCGTTGTCACATTCTGCGATTGCTTTTGCTATGGCCTGCACAAGGATTTTTGCATTGCGAAGTGAAAGCCAGACGTGTTCGTCCAGTTCTTCTTCCTCTTCCTCATCTTCGTGATGCTCGTGTTCCATGCCTTCTACAATTTCCTCGGCTTTTACTCTGTCGCCGAGCGTTTCAATCAGGCTGATTGCCTTCTGGTTCTTGTTCTTTACGGTTTTGAGCGCGTCTTTGACCCATGCGTCGCTTTCTCCGCCGACGTAGATGAATATGTCGGCGCTGCTGATTTTTGCAATGTCCTGTACGGTGGGCTGGTAGCTGTGCAGGTCGGCGCCGTTATCGAGCAGCATGGTGACGCTTGCGAATGCTTGCCTGTCGCCGAGTATTTCCCTGACCCAGTCGTATTCCGGAAACATTGTCGTTACGATGGAAATGCGGTTTGTGTTTTTTTCTGCCGCCGGCTTGTTTTTTGCGGCGAATGTTACGAATGAACCGGATGCCACAAGGACTGCGGCAAGCACAAGTATTTTCTTCATCCTAATCTCCTGTTTCTGAGGCTTTTTGCCTGCAGTCGGCGCACAGGCCGTAAAAGACCGTCCTCAGCGGGTTTAATTCAAACCCGTGGCTTTTGAGCAGGTGAGCCCGAATCTGGCACAGCTCGTCACATTCAAGGTGAATCAGACAGCCGCAGCCTTCGCACTTTAAGTGGAAATGCTGTTCTTCCTGCGGGCCCTTGCAGCCGCCGGTGTATTCAAAGCAGGCTGCGCTGTGCTCATCGATGACGTATTTGTTCAGGCAGCCTTCTCCGACCAGCCGCTCTAAGTGGCGGTAGATTGTAGCCGTTCCAAGGCTGATTTCTTTTTGGGCAAAGTGAAGGCGCACGTCTTCGGCTGTAAAATGCTCCCCTTTGTGTTCTTCCAGGTAGCTTAAAAGCTGCTCCTGCTGTCGGGTTTTGTATGGTGATTTGTTCACGTTTGTTTCCTGTATGCGATGCCAAGCTCTTGCGGCACAATGTGAGAACGGCTGAAAACTTACAGGGTTCCGAAAGAAATGTCAATATGAAATCGATTATCAAATTCACAGGAAGAAGGAGAACCGCGGCGGGGGAGGCTCGAGTGGCGGAAGAAGGCCAAACGGGCGAGGACGGGCTGGTGGCGGCGCTCCTTCATTCTGGTGGCATAATCCACGGGCGTGTGGTATACTTTCGGTATGATTTCTGCTGAATCTGCTTCGCTTGCTTTTCGTACCGCTGTCGGTGCGGTATGTACTCCCTGGGCGCTTTTCCGACGGAAGGCGCCGCTTGCTTCATTCATTACCGGCCGCCTTATCACGATGGTCGTCATCCTGTTCATGCTGGGCTGGGCGCTGTTTGCCCTTATGGAGCTTGCTCCCGGCGACATCGTAGACCAGATGATGCAGCAGCAGCTTATGAGCCAGTCAGAAGGCGCGGGAACTGACATGTCCGGCGTCTTTAGCGAGGAGCAGCTTGCCTCACTTCGTGCACAGATGGGGCTTGATAAACCGTTTACCGTGCAGTACATCCGCTGGCTTAAGCGGGTGCTTGTTCACCATGATTTAGGCGTTTCCCTTATTTCTAAGGCGCCGGTAAGCTTTCTGATTAAAAGCCGGATTGTAAACTCCCTTGTGCTGAACCTTATCTCCCTTGTGTTCATTACTTTTTTTTCGTTCCTGCTTGGCGTGTTTTTTGCGAGCAAGGCAGGCACGCGGGTGGACATTGCGGCAACGTTTTTCGCCCTGTTTTTCCACGCGTTTCCGGGCATCCTGCTTTTGATTCTGTTCCAGCTGCTGGCGTCGCTGACAGGCCTGTTCCCGGTTACGGCCTATCCTGATTTTCCGGTGACAGAAGCGCCGGTCCGCTTTGTGTTCAGCTACAGCCACCACATTTTTCTTCCGCTGTTTGCCTCGTTTTTAGGCGGCATCGGCGGCACCATGCGCATGATACGCTCTACGATGCTTGACCAGATGGGCATGCCCTACATTATGGCGTTGCGCGCCCGGGGAATTTCTGAGAGGCGGGTGTATTTGTGCCACGCATTCCGCAATACATTGAATCCCTACATCACGGGAAGCGCAAACCTCTTGGCAAGTCTTTTTTCAGGCTCGCTGGTGCTGGAAATCATCTTTGCATATCCGGGTATCGGAAGGCTTATGTACGACGCGGTCATGCAGCAGGACGTGAATCTGGTGCTTGCGAATAATATGTTCATCAGCGCGCTTGTGCTTTTCGGTATGGCTGTCAGCGACATTCTGCTGGCAATCGTGGATCCCAGAATACGTTACGGAAAGGAAAGCTAAAAATGAAGCGACTGTTGCAATACCTGAAAACTCGTCCGCTTGCGCTTGTTTCGCTTGCAGTGCTTGTGCTCCTGTATCTGACGATGATTTTTGCGGAGTTTATCGCGCCGTATACGCCGACGCGCACCTTTGAGGAAGATACGTTCCATCCGGCAAACATTGAATTTTCTGTCGCCGGAGCGGGGAAAAAAGGGCTTGTAGTGCGGGAATGCCGGGTCATCAATTCCATTACCTGGCGCTATGCGCGGGTCCGCGGGCTTACCCATCAGCTTTCGTTTTTCGTCCGCGGGGAACGCTACCGCCTTTTCGGCCTTATTCCCTGCGACAGGCATCTGTTCGGTACCCGGCCGGATGCAGAGACGGGCGAGGCGTATCCGGTGTTTTTGTTTGGAGCCGATAACCTTGGCCGCGACCTTTTTAGCCGCATGGTGTACGGAAGCCGCATTTCCCTGACAATAGGCTTTGTTGCAAGCGCCATTTCCCTGCTGCTTGCCATTCTGATGGGCGGGCTTGCGGGCTTTTACGGCGGTAAAACCGACTGGCTTGTCATGCGCTTTTCTGAGTTTTTCATGCTGATTCCCGGCCTGTACCTGATTCTCTTTTTGCGCTCGCTCTTAAACAGCCGCATGGATACCGGTACAAGCTACATGATAATCACGGTGATTCTGTCGCTGGTGGGTTGGCCTGGAAGCGCGCGTACGCTCCGCGGCATGGTGCATGCGATTAAGCGCGAGGAGTTCGTGCAGGACGCCGCCCTTGAAGGCGTGCCAAGTCCGGTCATCATTTTTGTGCATATCATTCCGCAGATTACGAGCCTTCTGATTGTAAGCACGACGCTTGCAATTCCCGGCTTTATTATGAGCGAGACGACGCTTTCGTATCTGGGGCTGGGCATCGCAGACCCTGCCGTCAGCTGGGGAAGCCTTATCAACCGGGATATTTCGACGCTGTCAAACCTGAAGAACTTTCCGTGGCTGCTGACTCCGGTCTGGCTGCTTCTGGGCGTGACCTTGGCGTTCAATTTTTTAGGCGACGCGCTGCGGGATTATTTTGACCCGTATCACACGGAGGCCCCCTCGTGGAAACGCCGCTTACAGCGCGGGTCTGGGGGGCGCGGAATGTCTGCTTCTGGCGGTACCGCTGCGGTAAGCTCTGCTGCAGCTGCGCTCGGAGCTGCTTCCGGCGATGCACATGCGCTCGGGGCTGCTGGCAGCGCCTCTGCGGGTGCTGCCTCTCAGGCGGCGCAAGGAAAAAGGCCGTTCCTTTCTGTCGAAAACCTCTCGGTACGTTTTAGCGTGCAGCGGGGAAGTGACGCTGTCGAAGTGCAGAGCGTTCGCGGCGTATCCTTCTCGATGAAAAAAGGCGAAATCCTGGGTATCGTTGGGGAATCTGGGAGCGGAAAATCGGTGACGACGACCGCAATCCCCGCCCTGCATCCGGCAAATGCGACGGTACAGGGGCATATCTGGTTTTGCGGCACGGAATTGACGGCGCTGAGCCAGAAAGAAATGCGTGCCTGGCGCGGAAAGAAAATCGCGCTGATTTTTCAGGAGCCGGGTCGCTCGTTTGACCCCCTGCAGAGCATAGGCTCGGTGTTCTTTGAGACGTTCCGCAACAGCTTTCCCTCGATTTCGCGCTCAGAATCGGACGCGCGCGCGGTGGAGCTTTTGCGGGAAGTTGGCTTACCGGACCCGGAGAACAGGCTTAAAAATTACCCGCATCAGTTTTCCGGCGGTCAGCTGCAGCGAATCGGCATTGCGCTTGCGCTTTCGCAGGACTGCGAGCTTTTGATTGCGGATGAGCCGACGACGGCGCTGGATGTGACGATTCAGGCGCAGATTGTGTCCCTGCTTGCAGAGCTTCGTAAAAAACGAGGACTATCAATCATCTTTATCAGCCATAACATAGACCTGGTGGCAGGCCTTTGCGACAATATGCTCGTTATGTACGGCGGCCGCATCATGGAGAAGGGAGCCAGCGCCGACATTATCGCCCGTCCCCGGCATCCGTACACGCAGGCGCTTCTTGCCTCAAGTCCGCGATTCGGCATGCACTATACGTCGTCCAGGTTAGTTTCCATTCCCGGACGGGTGACAGACCCCGCTCATCCGGAGCCGGGCTGCCCGTTTGCGAGCCGCTGTCAGTATGCGAAAAAGGAATGCACGGAAGACGAGTGCACATGTTATAAGATGCAGTAGGAGAAAAGCGAGATGGCAGGAAAACTTGGAATTATTGCGCTTGAGTCAGCGAGGAATGCAGGCGAAATCATAGACAAAATCATTTCAAAATGGCGTGGCGGCGAGCATTTTCTTGTGCCATGCGACTGTCCGCGCTTCGGAAGCGGCGAAGGAAAAGGGCTGATAAAAGAAAGCGTCCGTGACCGGGATTTGTACATTCTGGTGGACGTCTGCAATCCGTCAATCACGTATACCATGGACGGCGAGAAAAACCGCATGTCGCCGGATGACCACTACCAGGACTTAAAGCGGGTTATCGCAGCCGCTAACGGCAAGGCCGGCCGCATTACGGTCGTCATGCCGTTTCTGTACGAGAGCCGCCAGCACCGCCGCATACTGAGGGAAAGCATGGACTGCGCGCTTATGCTGCGCGAGCTTGAGAACATGGGCGTGCACGACATCATCACCTTTGACGCGCATGACCCGCGCGTGCAGAATGCCATTCCGCTGAACGGTTTTGAGAATGTGTCTCCGTCCCTGCAGTTTACGCAGCGGCTGTTAGGCGAATACGCTGATTTACAGATTGATTCTGAGCATATGATGTTCATTTCGCCGGATGAGGGGGCGACTCAGCGCGTTGTCTTTATGGCCTCTCTGTTTGGCGTCAACATCGGCATGTTTTACAAGCGCCGTGACTATGCGCGCGTCGTAAACGGCATGAACCCCATTGTTGCACACGATTTCTGCGGCGAGGCGGTAGACGGAAAAGACGTGATTGTTATTGACGACATGATTTCTTCCGGCGGGAGCATTATCGAGACTGCCTGTCAGCTTAAAAATATGGGCGCTAAGCGGGTGTTTATATTCGCGACGTTCGGCCTTTTTACCAACGGCTTTGCGCGCTTTGACGAGGCGTTCGACAAGGGGCTGTTCGACCGCATTTTTACGACAAACCTGATTCACCAGAAGCCGGATTTGCTTGAAAAGCGCTGGTACTGCTCGGTCGATATGAACCGCTATGTCGCTGCCATTATCGACACGCTGAACAGAGGAAACGGCCTGCAGGAGATTATTAGGCCTGCAAGCCGCATAAAGGAACTGGTGCAAATCTACAAAAGCAGCCGTTAGCCAAGAATCAGCTGGGAGTCGCGCCTAATAACCGTCTGGTGGGCGGCTTCCATTGTTTTCTGGCTTGCCACAATGCTTGTGTTTCCCTGTGTACGCGTTATTGCCGTGTAGACCAGCTGACGGTTGAGGAGCGGGTGGCGCTCCTGTTCCGGCAGAAATATGAGTATGTTGTCATAGCCGGAGCCCTGCGACTTGTGTATGGTTATCGCATAGGCAATATCAAGCGAATCTTCGGAAATATAATGCAGCGGATAGAACATGTAGTTTCCGATGTGGAAGATTTCGCCGCTCTGCACGCTTGGGACGCCGCTTTCATCATTTGATTTTTGGAGCATCAGGTACAGGAGTGCGTCATCGGCCTTTGCTTCGGCTCCGCCTGCAAAGGAAACGACTATGCCGCAGTCGCCGTTCGAAAGATTGTACATTTTCTGGTTTTTGGTGACCATCAAAAGCTGTCCGCTGTAGTGCAGGCCTAAAAGCTTACCCGGAGCGGCATTTTTTTTCTGCAGCAGGCTCTGGATGGTGCTGTTTATGGTCTCTGCTCCCCGCATGCCGCTTCGCTCGGCGCACAGTATGCGCGCGCTGTTGGCAAGATTCCACAGCGTATTGAGCGTTGCCTGATCCGGGCTATTCGGAAGCTTTGTCGCGTGCTGCTGGAGCGAGCTGTAAAAGGTTTCCGTCCACGCCTCGAGCATTGCGTGAATGTCCTTTTCGCTTGAGGCGGTGTAGTACGAGACCGGGTAAGCGCCGTCTTTTGCGCTGGGGCGGCAGGTAAACTCACCTGCGTTTTTGAACGGGAGCTTCGGAAGCGGCTCTTCCTTCTGCAGGGCGGCTGCGATTGCGCCGGCTTCTGATGCGGCAGAAAAGCGCTTTGATTCTGTCAGTTCGACAAGGCAGCCGCGCTTTTGCGCGATAAGGTCTGCAAGCACCGCGCCTGCCTCTACGGACGGCAGCTGGTTTCTGTCGCCTAGGAGGAAGAGCCGCGCCTTGTCGGGAATCGCGTCCAGCAGGGAGCTGAAAAGCTCTATGTCAATCATGCTCGCCTCGTCGATGACGAAGACCGAGTTGTCGGGAAACGGATGATCCCTGTTGTAGGAAAAGCCGCCCTGTATCGGGTTAAAGCTTAAAAGCCGGTGAATCGTGCGGGGCGTAACTGCCTCAAGCTTTTTAAAGCGCGCTGCGTGCCGGCTCCGCTCTTCCTCGGTAAGGGCTGCAAGTCCGCTTCCAACGCTCTCTTTCATGCGGTCGGCGGCTTTTCCGCTCGGTGCTGCCAGAAACAGCGTGCAGTCGGCGAATGCGGAATCTGCAAGCAGCTCCCAGAGGAGGAAGCAGACGACTGTCGTCTTACCGGTGCCGGGGCCGCCTGTTATGATAAGGCTTTCTTTCTGGCCTCGGACTATTGCGGTCGCCTGCTGACAGTTCAGCGTAAAGGGCCGTCCCTTGCTGTCGCTGGTGATTTTGGAGAAGCGTTCGATGCAGGCCTGTATGTCTGCTTCCGGGACTGGCGCGGACATCTCCGGCGCTGTAAAGAGCGCGGGGCTGTGGCTTTGGCTGAGCCGCTTTTCTATGCGGATTTTTGCGTCATAGTAGCGGCGGGCAAAGAGCCAGGGCGTGCCTTTTGTGTCATTAGAAATCGTAAACGTGTTTTCTAAGAGCGTTCCCGCCGTTTTGATGTCGCGGATTCCCGCGGCAAGATCTGCTTTTGTTACCGGAGATGGCTCGGATGCGGCCTGCGAGATTTGCAGCTTCTGCCAGCTGTCCTGCCAGCGCTCGTACAATATGTCTTCGTCGAGCGGAATACAGGTGTTTCCGGCGTCGATGTAGGAAAAATATATGCCGAGAATCCTGAGCGCGGCTTTTGTCAGGCTGTGGTCAATGCCCCGAAGCACTTCCGGCATGGCACGCCAGACGGAGGCGAGCGCGCCAGCTTCTTCAAGCCGGGCAAAGAATGTGTCTATGTCTTTCAGTTCTTCTGCTGTTGCCATTTCGGTCTCCTTACTCATCCATGAGGGTTTTTTGTATGCGGTCAAATGCTGCTTTCAGCTCGCTCCAGCTGCTCCAGGTCTGGGCGTAGATGCCGTTTCCGCTTCCGCTGTGCGAGCCGCGGAAAAAGACGTAGTATATGCCGCCGAAGTGCTTTTCAAAAATCGCCTCATACTCGTCCGCGGGGTAAAACTGTTTGAGCCAGGTGATGAGGCTGTATGAGTACAGCACCCGCTGGATTTCGTAGTCCTTGTCGACTTTTTCCTTAAGGAGCTTTGCGTCGCTGTAGGCTTCCGGAAGCAGGCAGTCTGACTTCCAGTCCACAATCGAGTAGACTTTTTCGCCGTTCTGTTCGCGAACAAAGAGCAGGTCGATAAAGCCCTTGCAGAACTTGTTTGTAAGGCTTCCGCTTACGGGGTTCAGGTCAAACTCGATTTCTGCCTTTCTGTCGGTTTCGGGAATGGAGCTGAGCGTGAATGAGGCGCCTGTAGCTGCGTTTCCGCGGATTTCCGGCAGCTCTGCGTTGAGCGTGTGCCAGACGGCCTGTGCTGTCGGCAAGGCAAGGCCTTTTTGAGAGATTGACTCGCGCCGGAAATTTTCTTCGATGCAGTCTAAAAGCTTTTGGTCTGTAAGCGCTTCTTCGAGCGTGCTGTTTCCGGTTCCTGCAAAATCTGTGTGCTCGAAAACTCCGTGTACGGCGATTCCGATGAATTTACCTTTCGGGTAGCGCTTTTCCTGCAGGATGGGAAGCCCTGCGCGGTATGCGGCGGGAACCTGAACGGCACCGGTATCCAGATTGAGGGATTGCGCTCTGTCTGTCTGGCCGTCGCTGTCGAATCTGCCTTCGTCGGTCTGTGATTCTTCCCCTGCGTCGGTTCCTGCACCTGTTCCCGCTCCAGCTCCTGCACCCACTGACGCTTTGGAGAGCGTGCTGTAGGAGTACTGGTGCAGGCCTGCGGCGGCGACCTTGCGCTTTGTGTCTGTAAGCCGGTTAAGCTGGGTTTCGGCGGCAGCTTCCTCATCTGCTGCCTGCGGGGCGTTTTCGTCAGAAAGATTTGAAAGAATCGCAGTAACCGCCGCCTTCTGGTCAGCTCTCTTTTGCGCAACGGCGCAGAACTCCCTGCACAGCTGTGGCTTTGTTTTTAGCAGACGGTCTATGCTGTTTTTTAGGAAGGCAAAGGCCGCTTTTACATTTCCGTCTTTGTCTATCCACTGCTCGTAGCGGGGCAGCACCAGAAGCTGCGTCGGGCGGGTGTAGGCGACGTAGTACAGGCGTTCCCATTCAAGCTGCTGTTCTTCAAGCTGTATTACCTTGCTTTCTTTTGCAAAGCTTAAGTGAGAGCGGCTTCCGCTGTTAAAAAGGCAGGGAAGCTCTATCTGGGATTCGGTTTTTCCGCCCTTAAAGCCGGCTGCCGAAATGACGACCGGGAATTCCAGTCCCTTTGAGGCGTGAATCGTCATCACCTGGACGCAGTCAAAGTCGGTGTTTTTTGCAAGCAGCGAATTGTCATTTTCGGCCTGCTCGCTTTTTTTCGAAAGCCGCTCAAGGTGTGCGGTCACGTCTTCGAGCGAGCAGCTGTGGGCGTACAGGTATTCGACGGCGTAGTCGCCGAGCTGGCGGTAGCGGGCAAGACTGTCTAGCTCGTCGAGCTGAGAGAAGCGCTTTTCGATGTCAGTGTCGCGGTAGATGGCTTCGAGAAACTCTGCCCACCTGCCTTTTTCTGCGAGGTTGTGCCACGAGGCAAGCTGCCGCCGCTCCCTGCAGTCCGGGCTGTCGTAGACGGTGTCTTCGAGGGCGAGCAGCTGGGATTGGACGAGGTGCGCATTCCGGCGGGGCCTGAAAAAGTCCGTGAACAGACATTCGCTTAAAATCTGCCGGTTGTCGCCGGTAAAATCCGGGGAAGCGATGGCGCGGAAGAGCGAAATCCAGTTGCGGCATTCCCTGGTGGCAAAAAGCTTGTCGTCCTTGTAGCGGCGGAACGGTATGCCGGTCGCCTTCAGCTCCCGCTCAATCGTCTCCATTTCGGGGCGGGTGCGCGCAAGAATCGCAAAATCCTTGAAGCTTACGGAGCGTTTGATGTACGAGCCGTTCTTTTTGCTTCCAATCTGGAGGTACGTTTTTTTTGTTTCCGGCACGAAAGAGGCGCATTTGATTATCAGCTGCACGGCGGCTTCTGCAAAATCCTTGTCGCTGCCTTCACTCGAAATCCAGACCGGCGGCACACTCTCCCAGGCTTTGCTTTCGTCGCTGTAGAGCTGTGGCGCGGGAATGCGCCGTTCGGGATCCGGCGGCGGAAACGATGGCGTGTAGGTACAGTTTTCCCTGCTGAAAAAATCCCCGCTAAAGAGCTGGTTGAACGCCTCTATAAGCTGTTCTGAAGACCTCCAGTTGTGGCTCAGGGAGTAGTCGTTTCCGCCTTCGTTCTTAATGCTCGAGACGGCATTCTTGTATACCTGCACGTTTGCGCCCTGAAAGGCGTAAATGGACTGCTTCGGGTCGCCGACGACAATCAGATGATGGCCGTCTGAGGCGTCGTTGCCAGATGCGTCGTTCCCAGATGCGCTGACCTTTGCGGACTTTCCGCTTTTGCTGTCAGCAAAAATCGCGGTAAAAATGTCCCACTGCTTCTGGTTTGTGTCCTGGAATTCGTCGATGATGGCGTAGCTGTATTTTTCTTTGAGCAGTGCCTTAAGGCCAGTCTTCGGATTTGTGACGGCTTCGCGAACCGTGCGGAGCATGTCGTCAAAGGACTGCACCTGTTCCTGCCGTTTTTGCTGCTGCCAGCGGTGGTAGAACTCGGGGAGCTTTTGCTCGCAGTAGAGCTTTGTCATCTGTCCGAGAATAGTCTTCTTGTTTGTCTGGTTTGCGCCGTCAAGCGACCTTTTTAGCTCATCCCAGTCGTCGTCGGAGGTGTCGAGCGTGACGATTTCGGGAACGGGCTTTCCGCTCAGGCTCTGGTAGTATTTTTTAACGCCATTAGTGAGGTAGTTTTTTAGATGCCCCGGGAAAGAGTCGTCGTGCTCATACAGGAAGCGGAAGTCCTCTTCGTCTTTAAGCTCGTCGCGGATTTTTCCTTCGATGAACGTGATGATTTCGCCGTCATCAATCATATCCTGGCTGGAAGCGGTGCGTGCGTTAAACGAAAACTCTTCGATAGTCTTCTGGCAGAACGAATGAATCGTGTAGATGGGGGCGTCATCGATTGTATCCTGCCTGAGCGCCTCACGAATCCTGTCTTTTAGTTCGCCCGCAGCTTTTTCCGTGTAGGTGACAATCAGGATTTTGTTCAGCGGAACGTGATGTTCGGTCAGCTGAGTTACGAGGCTTATGATGGTGTGGGTTTTTCCCGTTCCCGCAGACGCCTCGATGAACATGTTTTTTTCGGGGTATTGGCTTTTGTATTCTTCCATGGTGATTTCCTCGATGATTTCCACTTGTTATAAAAACAGACAGAGCTTTTCCTGATGTTCTACGGCTTCTTTCCATTCGTCCTCAAACTCTGAGAGCGAAAAACCGATGTCCTCGAGCGGGTCGAACAGTTCCTTCTGGGGAAAATATGCCCAGAGGCCGGCGCTAAAGCCGCCTTTAAGCGCTTCCCGAAGGTCGTACAGCGTCGAAATTTCTTCCGGCTTTTCGCCTGCATACAGGCTGAACGGAACGCACCTGCAGTATTTTTGGATAAAGGCCTCGTCGTAAAGCTTTTGCAAAAGAGCCCGCGCCTGTTCCGGGGTAACGGAAAACTGCCTGATGTACCGCGGAATGCTTGAGGCGCGTTTCCAGTCCTTGTAGCAGACTATCAGATTGACGGTCTGCGGCTCCTCTTTTTCTGCGGCGACAGCGAGGGACGAAATGTAGGCGGAAAGATAGGCTTTGTCCGGCGCTTTTGACGGCGTCTTGCTCCCTGTCAGTATGCTTATGACATTGATGACGTTTTTCTCGCTCCAGTATGCGTTCCGTGTGCCGCTGAGCGTCCAGGTCTTCCCGCTTTCTGTTGTAAAGGTCAGATCCGGGTTTTCTTCCGGCATGAGCGTTCCTGCGGTCATGTTGAGGGATTCAAGCTGCACGGAAAGGTTTTGCGCGCCTTCTGTCAGTTCGTCGAGCGCTTTCTTTCCAAACGGCTCC
>JAILRG010000035.1 GCA_024698325.1 Treponema sp. | reverse complement strand
CACAGGATAACCAGTATAAGCTTTACTGCAACAGTTTTACTATCTTTCTGCACTTTTTCCCTTGCCGCCGCCCGCTCAAAATCCTCAAGCCCGCGGAACACAAAATCACTCATACACCAGTTCTCCGATTTTATTTTCTTCAGTTACCGCAGATTCTAAACGGGAAGCGTTTATCATAAATCCGCACATTGCGAGCGTAAAAATGATAGAAGAGCCGCCGGAAGAAAAGAACGGCAGCGGAATACCCGTGGTAGGAATTACCCCGCCGACAACTGCAACATTCATGAGCGACTGAGCGACAATAGAAGTCGCAAAGCCGAACGTCCCATATGCACCAAAACGACTGCTGCAATGGCAGGCGCAGTAAAATGCCCGCCACGCAAAAATGCCCAGCAGCACAAAGTACAGAATCACCCCCAAAAGGCCCATCGCTTCCGTCCAGCCGGCAAACACATAGTCCGACTGCACCTCAGGAATACTGTTAATGCGGGTCAGGCCGCTTCCAATTCCCTGTCCCCAGAACCCGCCTGCGCTGATTGCCCGCCGCGCGGCAAAAGACTGATAGTTAAACGTCTGCTGATAGCTTTCGGGCGCAAAAAAGCCAATCAGACGGTTAACGCGGAACGGCTCCAGAAGAATCATGAGCGAAGCCAGCGGAATCCCAAGCCCCGCACATGGAATCAGCCACGAAAGCCGGGAACCGCTCACAAAAAACAAAACAAGCCCGAGCAGAAACACAAACATCCCGCTGGAAAAATCCTGCTGTGCAAAAATAACACTGGTAAACACAATCAGCCCGACAAAGGCTGGAAAAACCGACTTTTCCTCTTCCGTTATGCCCAGAGCCTGTTTTTCGAACAAATTTGCCAGAAAAAGTACCATAGCAAACTTGATTGCCTCTGAAGGCTGGAACGTAGAAAAAAAAGGCAGCCGAATCCAGCGACGGGCGCCGTTACGTTCTACACCAATTCCCGGCACGAATGTCAAAAGACACAGAATGATTGCACCAAGGGTAATCACCGGGAGCAGTCTTCTGATGACGTCAAGCTTCAATGACGCAAAGAAAAACAGCGCCAAAAACCCGAGCATAGAGCTTAAAAGCTGTCTGACAACAAAGTGAAGCGGATCTCCAAAAACGCGCTGACCGAAGCCTGCAGAACAGATATACAGCGTAACCATTCCAAGCCCCCACAACAGCATCGTCATTACAATCAGCGAAGAGTCTGCTTTCCGGTATGTTCCGGCAGGCTTTTCGGTAAAAAACGTATAATTCAAGCCTGCACCTCCTCAGGAAGCAGCAATGGTATAAATCGCTCAAAGGCCATGCCACGGGATGCTTTTAACAGCACAAAGCTTCCGGCAGGAGCTGCGTCCTTTATGCGCTCTGCCACACGGCAAACAGCCTCATCATTCCGTTCGGCTTCATATATAAAACTGGCACCAGAAACAGTTTTTTTGGCCTCTTCATAGGCCGCAGCCATCTCTTTTCCGATGAACACAACAATGTCGGCGTTAATTTCTGCAGCCAGCCGGCCAACCGCCGCATGGCAAGCCCTGCTTTCAGCCCCCAGCTCCAGCATATCGCCAAGCACAAGAACTTTTTTGCAAGGCTCG
Organism: Treponema sp.; assembly: GCA_024698325.1. Taxonomy (GTDB): domain Bacteria; phylum Spirochaetota; class Spirochaetia; order Treponematales; family Treponemataceae; genus Treponema_D. Next base: position 27,128 of record JAILRG010000035.1, on the reverse strand, counting down.
TGTACGTTAACGTCAGCAGAGAAATCAAGCGCCTTTTCCATAGAGTCTGGATTAGCATTGTAGCAGTCTTCGAGCACTGTGTACGTTCCCTTACGGATACGGCTTCTGCCGTCAAGCGTACCGACAGCCTCGATTCCCGCCTTTATCTGTTCCGGCGACACACCAAGTTCCCTGGCAAGTGCAATCGCCCCCAGCGCATTTTTGTAATTGTACGTACCGGGAAGCGAAAGGTGCATCCGCACGCCGTCAACACTAAAGGTCGTGCCTTCAACTCCGTCATCACTGATAAACACAACTCCAAGAGCAGCGCAGGAAAGCGGATCCGTGCCATAGCGCACCACCCGCCCGTTAACGCCATCCGCAAGAAAATCCGCAAAATCATCATCTGCGGGAATTACAGCGACAGCATCCTTTGCCGTACCGGAAGCATTCATGTAACGGAAAATCTTTTTCTTTTCCGCCGCAATCGCTTCCCGGCTCCCTAAAATACCGATATGAGCCGTTCCAATATTAGTGACGATACCATAATCCGGTTTTAATACTGCGGCAATCTCTCCAATCTCGTTTACACGGTTCATGCCCATCTCAAACAACCCCAGCGTATGCTCAGGCCTGATCTGGAACACGGACAGCGGAAGCCCCGTTTCTGAATTAAGATTGCCCTTGTTGGTTATTACAGAATACTTCTGGCGCAGGATACTCGCCGCCAGCTCCTTTGTCGTAGTCTTACCGCTAGAGCCGGTAACAGCACAGCGAACAAGATGCGGAAAACCTGCTACATAACAGGCTGCCGCATCTTGTAACGCGTGCATCGTATGCGAGACGGAGATAAAGGCTACATCACCGTGCATTACCGCAAGCTTTTCGTAGCCCTCACAGTCGCTTTCATATGAAGAGCGAGCTACAAAGACTACGCTGGCACCTTTTTCAAGCGCCTGAGGGATATATTTGTGACCATCCTGGTTTTCGCCGATAAGCGGAACAAAAAGAGAGCCCGGAGTCACATTCCTGCTGTCAGTTACAACAGAGGTAAAACATAGAGAAGAGAGATCAAAAGAACCGATGAGGCTGCCTTTTACAGCAGTCAGCAATGCCTGCCCGGAAAGTAATGATATTCGAGAATCTGAATTACTCATGCGTCTGCCCCTTTATCTCCACCCGTACAATTTCGTTTGACTTTGCCTTGTGCATTCCAAGCTCCTGCTCTGCAAGCTGCTCAATCCTGTCGCTGCTGGAAAGCACACTTATATCTGAAATCAGCTTGCGGTTTTCCTCCACAAGCTCCACCTGCTTGTCTTCAAGAGCTGCAACTTCCTTTTCCAACCTCTTGTAGCGCGTTGCCTGGACGGCATCAACAACCAGAAGAAGCGGAATCAAAACTGCCGCGACATACATAAACAACTTGTCAGTTATGCCGATCTTCTTTTTCATTCCACCGTCTCCGTTTCCAGCAGATGCATATCCGTCGCATCCCGCAGCTTGCGCACAACTCTCAGCTTTGCGCTTCGGCTCGGAGAATTGACCGCAACCTCCTCGCTTCGAGGCTCTATCGGCTTACGGGTCAAGACTTCTGCACAGGGCGTTCCGCCACAGCAGCACACAGCCTGTTCCGGCGGACACACGCACTGCTTGCCCAGGTTCCGGAAATAACTCTTTACAATCCTGTCTTCCAGTGAATGGAATGTAATGACGCCCATTTTTCCGCCAGGCGCAAGCACGTTAAATGCATCATGCAGCGCCCGGGGAAGATGAGACAGCTCGCTGTTAACCGCAATGCGCAGTGCCTGGAACGTCCTTGTCGCAGGATGAATCGGGCCATGCCGGTACTGACCGGGAACAGCCCCATACACGATATCCGCAAGCTGCTTTGACGTAACGATTTTTCCACCGGAGCGGGCTTCCACTATTGCACGGGCAATTCTTCTGCTGAATTTTTCATCACTGTACAGATAAATCAAATTTGCCAGCGCTTCCTCACGCAATGAGTTTACAATATCAGCAGCGGAAGAGCCGTCATTTGTATTCAACCGCATGTCAAGCGGCTCATCATACCTGAAAGAAAAGCCACGGCCAGATTTTTCATAATGATAAACGCTTATTCCCAAATCAAACAGAATCAAGCTTGGTTTTTCAGCATCAGCCGGATATGAACTGTAAAAATCATTGAACCAGCCGTTGTAAAAATTCATACGGCTTCCAAAAGGCGCCAACCGCTCGCGGGCACGCGCCTGAATCGCAGCGTCAGCATCCAGACCAATAATATGCAGGCCAGGGTATGCTGAAAGAAAAGCATTCGAATGACCACCTTCGCCTAACGTAGAGTCAATCATTAATGCATTTTGCTCAAAAGGCTCCCCTACAGGACTAAGCCACGTAAGACATTCCTGAAGTAAAACCGGAGTATGAACAATATCCACAGCACACGCCACCTGTTACCAAAGCAAGTCTGTACCCAGACAGACTATGCTCCTTTAGAATTTTACATCGGACAGTTCCTGAGCCGCCTCTTCAAGAGATGGCTCAAATTCGTCCAAATTTTTACGATATGTCTCAGCATCCCAAAGCTCAATGTTCCTGCCAACACCGGCAATAACACAATCCTTAGACAATGCCGCATATTCGCGTAATATCTGGGGAATAGAGAGGCGACCTGCTTTGTCAAACTCGACTTCCTGAGCCGGTGCAAGCAGACGGCGAAGAAGCTGGCGGTTACGGGCAGAAAAAGAAGATGTATTTTCCATCAATCCTGTCTGCAATTCATTCCAGCGTTCAGGAGTGTACAGCCACAGACAATTATCCAGTGACTTTGTGATAAAGAGGCTATTTTCTGTCAGTGCGCTTCTTAGCTTTGCTGGAAAAAGGATACGCCCCTTTTCGTCAAGCGTTACGCGATATTCACCGTAAAGAAGATTCATACCACAATTTACCACTAACTCCCACTTTTTCCCACTTAACTACATTTTACTGACAAAATTCATAATGTCAACGTAAAACTTGCCGATATTAAAAAAATAATCCAAAAAGCAGCCTTAAAAAAGAATAACTTTGTATAGGACGGCAGCAATGGAAATCCAAGCAAAAAGGAAGAGCATGATAAACACATACAACGAATCAAACCTACATGCCGCACTAAAAAAGCTCTATGCACTTGAATACAACGGAAAAACAGAAGCCCCCGTAGACTCTTGGATTTGCGACATCGAAACAGAAGATAGAAGTATTATTGAAATTCAGACGAAAAACATCTCAAAATTAAACCGCAAAGTTCAGGACCTGCTACATCAGGGCAGAAAAGTCACCGTCGTACATCCTGTTATTCAAAAAAAGATAATTGAAACATACGCAGAAGACGGAACGCTTATTTCCAGACGAAAAAGTCCCCGGGAAGAAAGCATTTACAGCATTTTTCGGGAACTGACAGGCATGTATTCGGTTTTAACAGCACCAGGTTTTACACTCGAAGTCGTATTTTCAGAGATTATCGAACAAAGAAGAAAAGTAGCAAAACCGACTCAACTGCCCAACAAAAGCCGCCGTTTTCTGAAAAACTGGATTCCAGAAGAAAAAAAACTTAACGCCATACTCAAAAAAAAGAGGCTTCGTACAAAAGAAGACTATCAGGAACTAATTCCGCCAAACCTTCCTTCACCCTTCACCATTCCAGAGCTGCGAAACGCAATCCGCACAGTGCCAGAAATCACACAATTAAATAAGGCCAGCCAAGAATACGCCGCTAGCCAGGCACCGCTTATCATCTGGCTATATACGCACATGGATATTCTTAAGGAAGCCGGTAAAAAAGGCAGGAGCCGTCTTTTTACACCAGGGTAAAAAAAGGGGCAGCCTAAGCTGCCCTTTCCTAACAAAACAACCGGAGACTACCAGTCATCGTTCATATCATCTTCATCACGGTTCTCGACATCATACAAGTCGGTAATCGCACGAAGATCATCAAGATACAAGTAATAAGAACCACGAGCAAGCATCGGATTACAGTCAATTCTGAAACCTACAATGCGCAAGCCCGGGCGAACGCCATCATATGCGCTAGACTGGATAATACCATGCTCTCCATCCGGAGACGGCGGAACAGCAACCTGCAGTTTTTTCCAGCCATTAAAGCCTAAAGTTCCCATATACAGTTCGAAATTATTTCCGTAGTAATCCTGAACAAGAAGGTTCAGAGTATGATCCATATTGCGGCCTGCAACCCAGACTGATACAGTCTTTGTTACACCTTCAATCGGAATCGGACGAGCTGAGCGGATGTAGAAAGAGTTAATACCACGGCGGAAGAACTGAACTTTTACAGCCAGAACTTTTGAATCCATAGCATCTTCCTCACCCTTCAGAGGCTCTTTAGCCATAGGTGAACCATCCATCAGACGGGATGTAATCATACCATAGTCAGGAGAAATACTTGCATTCCAGCTTCCCTCAACCTCGAAGCGGTCTACAGAAACCTCACGTAAAGCCTGAGCTGCAGAATCATTACCGATAATTGTAGGATCCGGGTCTGAAAGATCAGCACCGTTTTTCATATCCTGAGCAAAGACAAAAGAGACAGCACACAGTGCAAAAACAGATAAAAGTACCTTTTTCATTTATTTTCCCTCGCTTGATCCTGCACTACCTTCAGACTCACCAAAGTCAGCGTCACGCAGATCATAACCATCGTAGATATTCTTCATGATATTTGTCGTAAACTTCAGCTGGTCAAAGAAAATTGAGAAATCATCTACCCATTCGTTAGGATCAGTATGAACTCTGAAACCAACAAACTTAAGGCATGTAGGACCAGAACGCATACGGGTTGACTGAGTAATGCTTGTCGGAATGTCAATAATCACATTCTTCCAACCGTTAAAGAACAGGCTGCCTGCAGGCATTGAGTAAACACGGCCGGCAGTATCACGGATAAGGACATCGATGAAATACTTATAGTTAGCACCCCACATCCAGAAATCAAGCATTGTAACCTGACCAACCAGCGGGATTTCATAAGCTTCGCCGTCTTTCATCGGGTATACTTCAAACCAGTTTTCACCCTTGCGTTTGTAGCTCACCTTTACACCCAGCACTTTGTGCTGCTCATCAGGATTTTCGTTCATAACACGAAGGGTATTCGGCTGACCGTCAAAATAATCAATCTTCGGATATCCTTCAGCAATTCCGTTGCTTGTTACGACATTCCAAGTCCATTCGTGTTCACCGGCGTTATCGAAAGAATCGATAACACGAGTCTCTACAGCTTTTGTACTGAACTGTGCAAATGCAGGACCAGAGCACGCAAGCAGCAGAGCAAGACTAGCAAAGACAACTACGCCCTTTTTCATTCAAAACTCCTTCAGAATGTTTCCCGTCTTAAGTCTGAAAAACACCTTTTATACATATCGGTCATTAATCTTTCAAAGATTAGATACATCGTCATTATATTTCCAGTACCATTGTTTGTCAAACCGTATTTTCAATGATTTTCATCTCTTTACACACCCGTTTTATAATTTTAACGCTTTTGCCTTGATTTATTCCGTAGTTAAGCATACCATACCATAAGTTATAATCACTTCGTTTTCTAAAACGAAGCTTTAGGAGAGTCTATGACAAGCTACAAAGAGCTAGGTTTGGTCAATACCAAAGATCTGTTTGCAAAAGCCATCAAAGGCGGCTATGCAATTCCTGCCTACAACTTCAATAATATGGAACAGCTGCAGGCAATCATCCAGGCATGCGTTGAAACTAAATCGCCGGTTATCCTGCAGGTTTCTTCAGGCGCACGCAAATATGCAAACAAAAACCTTCTTAAAAATATGGCACGCGGTGCTGTTGAATACGCACACGAACTCGGCTATGACATTCCGATCGTTCTGCACCTTGACCATGGCAATTCCTTTGAACTCTGCAAAGACTGCATCGACACAGGCTTCTCATCAGTTATGATTGACGGCTCTTCCCTTTCTTATGAAGAGAACGTAGCCTTAACAAAACAGGTATGCGACTATGCACACTCACGCCCCGACTATGTCACCGTAGAAGGCGAGCTGGGCGTTCTTGCAGGCGTTGAAGACGAAGTAAGCGCAGCAGAAAGCCACTATACAAAGCCGGAAGAAGTGCAGGACTTCGTCTCAAAGACAGGCGTTGATTCACTGGCAATCTCTATCGGAACAAGCCACGGCCGATGCAAGTTCACTCCCGACCAGTGTACACGCAATGCCGACGGCATTCTTATTCCGCCGCCGCTTGCATTCGACGTACTGGAAGAAATTGAAAAGAAGCTCCCGGGTTTCCCGATTGTTCTGCACGGCTCTTCCTCAATCCCGATTGAATACGTAAAAGAAATCGAAAAATACGGCGGAAAGGTACCGGACTCTGTCGGCATCCCCGAAGAGCAGCTGCGCAAAGCCGCAAAGTCAGCCGTATGCAAAATCAACATTGACTCAGACGGCCGCATGGCAATGACTGCTGCAATCCGCAAAGTATTTGCAGAACAGCCGTCAGAATTCGATCCCCGCAAATACCTGGGACCGGCACGCGACGAACTTAAAAAAATGTACGCCCACAAAAACGTGGACGTACTCGGTTCAGCAGGAAAAGCGTAATAGCAGTTTCTGACTACAGACTGAATAAGGCGGTTTACTGAATGGCTTTTTTAGCGGGCAGTAAGCCGCTTTTTTGTATTACAACACCAAGAACGGGAAAACAATACAAAAGACTCATGCTTCCCCAGACAAGCCATGAATAATCAAAATACCAGAATGTTTCTATTAGAACGGGAAGGAACAGAACAAAAAGCAGCACGATAACCGCAAGGACAACTTTCATAAAGACACCCCCGGTTATTCCCGCATACAGCGCCCGTACCAGAAAATCAGCCATCAAAAGCATGGCCATAAAAAGCACAGGCTTTACAAAAAGCAGAAAAAGCGTTCCCTCGCTGCTCTGTGCAAAAATCTCAACCGGTACATACACGGCAAAAAAAGCCAGTTCAAAGGGAAGAAAAGCAGATATCCTCACCTCCAGGGGACCGCGGGTCACAAGCAGAAAGAGTGCAAACGCAATACACACTGGAATCAGAACGAAAGTACACCATAAAAACATGGTTTTCATGGGAAAAGATGCACCTGTATAAGGCATTCTGAACATAAAGAACATGCGTACAGCACAGACTACAGCAGAAGCCACAAGTCCGGATGCAAAGACAAAGGGCCGTCTCCGGCTAAAGAACACATAATAAAGCGGGAAAAGAAAAAGCAAAAATAAGTACATGCTGGAAAAATATCACGAAGGACACATTCCCTCAAGGGGGAGCTTAAACTATCGGCTTAAAGTACTAGACAGTTCAAGCGCATTTCTGATAATATAGTGCCCGTATACGTGTTTTTACAAACACAAGGAGTAACGTTGGCAGACACAAGAAGTTTACGGATTAACGAACAGATCCGTGTTCGTGAGATCAGGTTGATCGATGATGAGGGAGAAAAAAACGGCATTATGCCCACAATGGAAGCTCTCAGAATAGCAAAAGACCGGGATCTCGACCTTGTTGAAGTCTCTCCGACAGCTAATCCCCCTGTTTGTAAGATTCTCGATTTTGGTAAATACAGGTTCGAGCAGGAAAAAAGACTCCGTGATTCCCGCAAGAATCAGAAAGCTTTGAAGATTAAGGAAATCCGCATGCAGCCGAAAATCGGCTCTGGTGACCTTGATACGAAGGCAAAGCACATTCAGGAATTCCTGGACGAGGGCAACAAGGTAAAAGTAACGATCAGGTTCAGAGGTCGCGAACTTGCCCACACAGAACTCGGTCATGATGTACTGAATGAAATATTAAAGAGGCTGAATGAGGCAAGTTACAGCATCGAAAAGCCCGCCGCAATGGAAGGCAGGTTTATGTCGATGACTTTGAACGCAAAATCAGCCAAGTAGGAATGAGGTAAGAACATGCCAAAGATGAAGACAAAGAAAGCCGCTGCAAAGCGCTTTTCTCTTACCGGCACCGGTAAGGTCAAGTACAAGAAGATGAACCTCCGCCATATTCTGACGAAGAAATCATCAAAGAGAAAGATGCACCTGCGTGGTGCAGGAATCCTGTCAGAAGACTCTGCAGCAAGAATCCGCAAGCAGCAGCTTCCGTACGGTTAATTTTTTGAACGAGGTAAATTATGTCTAGAGCAGTAGATGGTACAAAACGCAATAACCGCCGCGCAAAGATTCTGAAGCTCGCTAAGGGTTTCACAGGCCGCCGCGGAACTAACTACAAGGCAGCAAAAGACGCAGTAACAAAAGCTCTGCGCCACGCATACGTTGACCGCCGCGACCGCAAAGGCGACTTCCGCCAGCTGTGGATTGCACGTATCAATGCAGCAGTTCGCGATGAAGGCATGAGCTACTCACGCTTTATCGACGGTCTTACAAAGGCAGGCGTTGTTCTGAACCGCAAAGCACTGTCAAACATGGCAATTGAAGATCCGGCAGCATTCAAGGCTGTTGTTGAAGTTGCTAAAAACGCATTGAAATAAGGCATTACGATGATAACACTCGATCAGGTTCTGTTACTGCAAAAAAAAGTTGAAAGCGCTGTGGCAAAAATTGCACAGCTGAAAGCAGAAAACGATGCTTTGCGTAGCAAATGCGCAGAGCTCACAAATGCGTTGTCTGCGAAAACGGAGCAGTTTTCAACATTTGAAGCAGATCAGAGCCGGATCGAGCATGGAATCCTTCAGGCGCTTGAGCGTCTGAACGCCGTAGAGAACGAAGTTCTCGGAAACGCTGGTGTGGAAGCTTCTAGCGCTATGCCAGCCGTTTCTACAGAAATGCCTCAAGAGGAATTTGAAGAGCCTGCAGCTCCAGAGACAGCACCTGCTACAACAGTCTCCGAAGAGCCGGTAGCGGCCCCAGCAGAAAGCTATGAGGCCCCGGTTGTTACTTCTTTTGAAGAGCCGGTACATTCCGAACAAACAGATACTTCTTTTTCAGCAGAGACTTCATCCGAAGCTACCCCCCAGACAGAAGAGCCCTCCCCAGACGATCCCCAGCAGGGACAGTTCGACATATTCTAAATCGGACGGTTTTCTATGGGCGCTTTGCAGATAGACCTTTTAGGTACAAGTTTTGCAATTCAGGCAAATGAAGATGATGCGTACCTGCACCGCCTCTTAAAATATTACAAACAGATTACCGATGAAATTGAACGCAACGGAAACTTAAGGACTCCGCTGCAAATTTCCATTCTTTCTGGTATTATGCTCTGCGACGAGCTGTATAAAGAAAAATCACGGAAACAGCAGACTTCTGGAAACGACGCAGAAGCAGAGCGTCTTACAGCAGCTATGATTGAGCGCATTGACAGCGCACTTTCCCTCTAATGGCATTCACTATCTGGATAGATGCAGACTCCTGCCCTGCCCCTGTAAGAAACCACGTAGCATCTTTTTGCGAAAAACACGACGCAAAAGCCTGCTTTGTCGCAAATCGTGTCATTCCGCTTCCTCAGACAAAACAGAAAGACCGGCTCTGCCTGCACGTTTGTCCAGCACAGGACCAGGCTGCAGATGACTATATCTTTTTACATGCAGGTGCGCATGACGCCTGCATCACCAGGGATATTCCCTTCGCAGCAAAGCTTGTCGAAAAAGGAATCTGCGTTATGAATGACCGGGGAACCGTTTTTACAAAAGAAAATATACGCGAACGCCTTTCTGAACGGGACTTTTCGCTTAACCTCGCTATGCTAGGCTTAGGTATAAGCGGAACAAAACGCAGCTACGACAAGAAAGATTTTAAGAAGTTCGCCGACTGTTTTGAACGGGAAATGCAGAAACTTCTCATACTGGATACCTACGGCGAGCCAAGGCACCAGCTGTAATTTCTCCGTGCCCGTTAATCTTCGGCAACATTTTCCCACGCAGCGTTAATTGCGCAAATACGGTCTTTTATCTGCATGAACGCCATGACAATCTCAGGATCAAACTGCGTTCCAGAAAGACCTTGTATTTCCATAAATGCATCATCCATCGACCAGGCCTCTTTGTACACGCGCTTGTGGCTTAACGCATCAAAGACGTCGGCAAGAGCAACAATTCGTGCTGCAAGCGGAATCTCATCGCCTTTTAATGGCTCCGCTGGAAGCAAAGGTTCTCCAACGGTGTATTTTTTGTAATCGTATTTTCCCGGATACCCATTCTCGCTTCCGTCCCACCATTCGTGATGATACAGACAGACATCTTTTGCCATCTCGTCAAGAGAAGACTCCGGCTCCTCAAACAGCAGGGCGCCCACACAGGTATGTCCCTTCATAATGGAACGTTCTTCAGGCGTAAAGCGTGGCGAAACTTTTTTCAAAATTACGTCAGACACGCCTACCTTGCCAAAATCGTGGCATTTAGCCGCAATGCGCAGATTATCCCGGAATTTCTGCTGCTCTCGCGAAGGAATTCCCTTGCTTGCAGCCCAACGGTCATAGATTTCGACTGAGAAACTCGCCACGCGCTCAACATGCGGATAGGTTTCCTTAGGGTCACGGTATGCGGCCATGCGCTGCATACGCTTTATCATATTTCGGGTAAGATACGCATGCTCAAGCGCCTGCGCTGCGTTTGAGGCAAAATGAGTTGCATACAACTCAGCATCAGAATCAAAGCTTATGACCTTACCATTCTCATCCTGAGCATTGATAATCTGCAGAACGCCAAGAATACGGCCGTTTGCCATTTTCAGAGGCAGCGTCAACATGGACTTGGTACGGTACCCCGTCGTGATATCCGTCATTTTGTTAAAGGAATACGTCGTTCCTTCCGGCAGGTTGTAGCAGTCTTTTATGTTAATGACGCTTCCGGTAAGCACGCAGGCGCCCACAACGGACTTATCGGTGACAGGAAAAGAAAAAGACACATAAGGAAGCTTTTCCCCGGGCGCCATCATACGAAGCTGAGTATCATTTTGTGCATAGCGGATTTTTATAGCGTTTCCTTCAACCACATAAATAGAGCCGGCATCTGCGTGAACGATATTCCGTGCCTCTGTCAAAAGTCTTTCTAACAGAACATCAACATCCTGAATCGCACTGAGCATTTTTTCTGTCTCGATGACGGTCTGCAATTTTTCTTCGCGGCTTATTCTCTTCATACTTTTCCTTATTCGACAATTTTAATCTATCACTTCAATCAATTCAATATTTTTTATGCAGCAGGCTGAAATACAATGGCCCTGCCCCCTGCTGAACGTCAGGAAGCACGATGGCACCAAATGCTGTCGGCTCAGGTTCGGGAAGAGCCTCTGAGCAGAACGGCGTTACATCAAGAGCAACCGGAGACGAGGCAGATTCCGCATCATCAAATTTCTTAAAAAGTCGGGCAATAACACCATCGTTTTCTTCAGGAGCAAGGGCACAGGTTGAATACAGGAGATACCCATCCGGCTCAAGCATGCGCCAGGCAGAAGAAAGGAGTGCCCACTGAGAAACTGCAAGCGTCTTTATACGGGCTGGCGACCACTCTGAAAGGTATTTTTCGTCAGCAAGCACATGGCGCTCACTTGAACAGGGCGCGTCAAGCAGAATACGGTCAAAGCATTCCGTCTGGCGCCGGCACATAACCGCGCCGTCATTTCCACTTACAGTAACCCGGGTCCTCACATCTGGCGGAAGGCTCTCGTCGCAGACGCGGCTCAGGCGGGCACGGCGGTCGGCGCTGCGCTCGTTGGACAAAAGCGTTGCATTTTCATCCATACAGCTTGCAAGCACCAGTGTTTTGCCTCCGGGAGCTGCACACATATCAAGAATATGCCTGGCACCTTTAAGCGGCAGCGAGACTGCCGCACGCACGCTTCCGGCATCCAGATAATACGGAGCTGTCTCCACGCCAGAAAGCGAGCCGGCATTGTACGTGACATAGCGCGGCTCTTTTTCAAAGGCACCTTTTATGGCATTCCAGCGCTCCCCATAAACAGCGCCGTAATACGACTCAAAGCCGTCCGCGCCACGGAGTTTTTCAGCTTTCTGATTCTGCTTCATTTATAGAACTCCATGCCTGCACCGTACGCTTCCGCAAAAGCGGCACTGTCAAAAACTGAATCATCAAAGTCAGTCACCGCGCGAACCTCATAATAAGTCTCAGTATTGCCGCCTCCAGAACCTTCCACGTCACCCGGGCCTACCTCACCCCCCGTACCAGAGGCTGCTCCCTCCGGTGTAACCTGCACAAGCGAGAGCAAGCCCGACTTGATTTTATACTTGATAACGCGGCGCACCGCTGCATCAATCTTGGCGGCAAAGGCTTCGTCTTCGGACGCTTTCTTCAAAAGTACGCCGGCAACGCTTCCGAACTGCTTTTCGCTCAGCATGATGCAGTCAATGCCGGCTTCAATGACAGCGACCGCTGCGACATCGGGCGGATAGCCGTTACCTGCAAGTGCGCCCATAAAAATGTCGTCGGAGAAAATCAATCCGTCAAAGCCGAATGCATCACGCACCATAGCTTTCACCCAATACGATGAAAAACAGGCGGGCACCGCATCTGAAGCTGCAGCGCCCACAACAGCACCGCTTTCATCATTTTCGGCAGCAGCCTCTTCCTCAACAATCGCATGGCTTATAAGCACTGCCGAAGCCTGCGGCAAAAGCTCCTCAAACGGCTTAAAGAATGAATCGCGCTCGAAAGCGGAAATCTGAATATGAGGGAGCCCTGTGTGCGGATCAGTGTTGCTGTTTCCCGGAAAATGCTTCAGCACGGCTGCAATGCCGTTTTCCTCAAATGCGGTCACCTCAGCCCTGCCGTAGGAGAGTACCTGCTCCAAAGAACCGAACGTGCGCGTGTCCAAAAATGCGGTATTCGATTCCGTCTCCACCTCAACGACCGGCGCCAGATTCATCTGGATGCCCAAAAGACGAAGCTGCTTTGCCTGGGCAGCATACACAGCATACGCCTGTTCCGGCGTAAACCATTCGGCAGTTTTCTTTTGCGACACAAGCGTGCTTGCGATACGGCGCAGACGATTCACATCACCGCCTTCCTGGTCAATCGCAATATAAGGCGGCACATGCCCGTTGTCCGCATACCATTTTCTGATGGAAGCCGTATATGAAGCGAGCACTTCGGGCGTAGATCCAATATTATATGAGAAAAGCAGGCAGCCGCCCGGCACAAGAGCCTCACCTTCCCTTCGCTTTCCGTAGAGGGCGCCCGTGCGCTCTACCGGCACAAAATGGTCATTCCGTTCCACATTCACTAAAAAAAGCTGGCTTATCTTTTCGGCATCGCTCAAAGCTGCCGCATAATCGGCGACAGCCTGCTCTCGGGCAGCCGCATCGCGTTCGGCTGCAAGACGCGCAATTTCTTCCGGCGACGGCGATTTATTGCAGGAAGCAAGCGCCAGAAGTGACGCACATAAAAAAACGCCGGAAAAAAAACGGCGCACACAGATTAGTTTCATACGGAAAGCAAGTATAGCACGTTTCCGAACTGCGGGCAATGAGTACTGGCAGAGCACTGTTCGGGCGCTGCCAGCACAGCTAGCACTGCCTGAATACTGTCGGCACTGCCGGGTGCTATCCGAGCACTGTCAGCTCTGTCCGGGCATTGTCTGGGCGCTGTCAGTACATTTGACAAAGTCCTGGCACTGCAGGCACAGCGGGCTCTGCCCTAGCGCTGTCGGCAGACTGGCACATACAGCCCACAGCCTCTACACCTGCATTTTGAGCGCATTTCTTTTCTTTTGCAAAAAGATTGTTTTACGCGTATAATAAAGCCATGAAGCAGCTTATCATCATAACCGGCGCAAGCTCCGGCATGGGTGCGGAGTTCGCGCGACAACTCGCAGACGAGTACACGAAAAAAAAGGAGTCAGCAGAATTCTGGCTGATAGCCCGCACCGAGGCAAATCTTGAAAAGATTGCCTCCGATGTGCGCCGTGACGGCATTACCGTGCGTCTGTTCCCCATGGATGTGAAGGGCATGGAGGGAGTCCGTAAGCTGGCCATGCACTTGGGTGTAGAAAGCGAGGTCGGAGACTACACTATCTCCGTACTGGTAAATAATGCGGGATTCGGCACCTACGGGCCGTTTGAAGACACAAACATGCTGCGCGAAATCGAAATGATTGACGTAAACTGCTCTGCTCTGACAGGCATTTGCGGCATCTGTCTTCCGCACATGCACGAAGGAAGCCGCATCATCAACGTGGCAAGTCTCGCCTCGTTTTTGCCGCTCGGAAACTTTGCCGTTTACGGTGCGACAAAAGCGTATGTCTTAAGCTTTACGCTCGCCTTACGCGCGGAAGTAAAAGACAAGGGCATCAACGTAACAGCGCTTTGCCCGGGACCTGTCAGCACGAACTTTGCGAATGTCGCTTCCAACGGCAAGCGAACTGAAGTACGGCACGGAAAGAGCGCGCAAAAAACGGTAGCACACTGTCTGAAGTGCTCGCGCAAAGGCAAAGCCATGGCAATTTGGGCCTTCAAATGGAAGTTCAAGGCGTTCATGAGCCGCTTTGTCGGAAAATACGCAGGCGCACGCTTTACCTACCTGTACTGCAAGCGGCCGCATTAACGGCTGCCTCCCGCAAAAGCCAAAAGTTTCAGTATGCCGGAGCCGAAAGCCTAAAGCCCCGGCGTACTGAAAAACCTTAGCGCGGCGCTCCAGCTAAAGCCCCGGAATTAGCTGGGTGCGATTCAGAACAACACTGACAATACATGACTCAAGTGAAAAAAGGCCGCTTGCGTTATTTTACCCGCTCACGGATGAACTGCAGCTTAAGCTCTTTCATCTTTTCGGTCAGCGACACCTTGTACACATGAGGGTTTAAGATGCGCCTGTAACTTGCGTCAAATGATTCAAGCTGCAGGAGCATTGTGCTCCGCGCAAGGCGCAGCTGCTCGGCATCAGGCTTCCGAGGCTCAACTCTTTCTCCGCGCCTTACGACACAATGCAGCATCGGCTCCACCCGGGCGGCGGTAAACGAAAACTCGCGGTAATCAATCATCGGATGGTAATAACGATTTTCCACTCCTGCCGTGAGCACTTCGTCTTCAAGCGCAATCACATCAGCTTTAGCATTTCCGTCTTCATCAAACAGGCGGTACACATTTTTAATGCCGGGATTCGTATTCTTTTCCGGATTATCACTGAATTTCATCGCAGGTTTCATAGAGCAGCTGTCTTCGTCATACCGTGCAGAAAGCTTATACACGCCGGTAAAAGACGCTTCATTTCCACCGGTAACCATGTGAGTTCCCACTCCCCAGCTGTTTATAGGCGCATGGTTCTGCACAAGCGTTTCAATAATTTCTTCCGTCAGCTCGTTAGAGACCGTAATCGTCGCCTGCGGAAAACCAGCCTTGTCAAGCTCCTTACGCACCTCGCCGGTAAGATAGGAAATATCGCCGCTATCCAAGCGCACGCCAAACCCGCGCCCCTGTTCCACCAGACGCCTGCCTGCAGTAATGGCATTTTTTATGCCGCTTTTTAGCGTATCATACGTATCAATAAGGAAAACGGTTTTATCAGGGTAAATATCGGCATAAGCATTAAACGCATCCAGCTCGCTTTTGTGCGCCATAATCCAGGAGTGCGCCATCGTGCCCATGACAGGAATGCCATACCGTTTTCCTGCCAGCGTATTCGACGTGCCGGCAGCACCGCCGATAAAAGCCGCGCGGGTTGCACTCATCGCGCCATCGCTTCCCTGTGCACGGCGCAGACCAAACTCCATAATAGAGCCTTTTCCGCTTGCAAGATAACAGCGCGCCGTTTTTGTCGCAATCAGGCTCTGAAAGTTTATCTGATTTAGTACAAGCCCCTCAATAATCTGCGCCTCTATAAGCGGAGCGTGAATACGCACAAGCGGCTCCTGAGGAAAGACTACGGAACCTTCCTTGAACGCATACACGTCTCCGGTAAAGCGGAATGTTTTAAGATAGTCAAGAAAGCCCTTCTCAAACATGTTAAGAGAAGCCAGATACGCAATATCAGACTCACTGAAAGAAAAGCTCAAAAGCGCATCCAAAAGCGGCTCAAGTCCCGCAAAGACAGAAAAACCGCCGTTAAAAGGCTGGCGCCGAAAAAACATGTCGAACACTACTTCATGGTTCATGCCGTTTTTCCAATACCCTTGCGCCATCGTCAATTCATAAAAATCAGTAAACAGAGCACTGCTCATAATGCCGGTTGGTTCCATACCGGTAATTCTATGCAATCAGTAAAGAAATAACAAGCCGTACACTTTCTCTCTGTAAAACCACCTTCCGGCAAAGGCAGCGCAAGGTGCAGTCATACCAGAGCCACTTTAAGGAAGGTACTGCGGCTGAATATTCTGAAGAGAACGGTACAAACGCATTTTCGCCCCGTCATCCCCGCCTGTCAGGGCTTCAAGCCGCTTACGGGCTTCTTTTCTGCCGGAGTTATCCTGATAACTGCAGGTACAGGTCACGCGCTGCCAGTGCCTGGATTCCGCATACAGGGAAATCTGCGAAACCGGCACATAACACAGCGGCCGCACTATCGTAAGCGGATATTTATCATAGGTGAATACTGGCGGCATAGTAGAAAGTACGGCTTTTTCCACCATGTTCATAAGCAGCGTTTCCAGAATGTCATCCAGATGATGTCCCAGCACGAGATGCGTATAGCCGTTTTCAAGCGCATAGTTCAAGAGCGCATTTCGACGCTGCGTAGAGCACCACCAGCAGTTCATCTTATGTCCGCTTTTAATGCGGGCAATGACATCAACGTCAAGCTGCACAAGCGGCATGGACCAGGATTCGAACATAGCCCGAAGCTCTGCATTAAACGGCGGGGCAAAATCACTCTGCACATACAGCGGCGTTACGGAAAAAGGCGCAGCCCCAGACGAAAAACGGCGCAAACGGGATGCAAAGTATTCCACCAGAAGCGTAGAATCCTTGCCGCCGCTTGCGCCGATTAATAGCCGGGAGCCTTCTGGAAGCATGTTGTAATCATGAACCGCCTTATCAATCAGGCTGAAGACTTTTGGCTGTGGCATTACTGAATATAGCTTACCAGGAACTGGTTTACAGCGCTATCAATAAGCTCGGGGTACAGTCCAACAAGCTCGTTCTTATCATACTTGCGGCCGGACGCCTTTACAGAATTAGCTGACTTTAACACAAAAGTACGGTACACCACTTCCTTACCACGCTGATTAAGTACACGAACCTTCATGGTAAGCATAGGAGCAATCTTGCCGTTCCACTTGTTTCCCTGAATAGGCGTCTTTCTAAAGTCAAAATCTACAAAAACAAGGCTCTTTGCGCCGATTTCTTCCATAAGCAGACGGGCTCTTTTTGCGCCAATCGTAGAAATCGTCTTAAAACCGGTTGCAGAAATCTTTGAGTCAAGCATATTAAATACGCTTTCTGTCATATCCACATACTGCTCAGACTTCAGAAGAACATCAGTATCAATGACCTGCACGGATGCGATATCCTGAAAACCTGCACGAAGTGAATCCAGAGCATAATCAAGGCGGTCAACACCAGTCACCAGTTCCGGGTTTGCACCGTCTACAAGCTTATTCACCATAGTTGTAAGAACGCCGTTACCGTCGTCAGCATCTTCATCATCATTTGAATCAACTTCCCATGGCAACGCAGGATTACCATTAACAGCAATGATGGCAACCGGGCCGCAGTCAGTAACAGAGAACTTAGTTGATGCACAGCTTGTCATGACAACAGAAAAAAGCAGAGCAAAAGCTGCAGCTGCAATAATGTTCTTTTTCATATTACACCTCTTTTTTTGTGAGTATAGCGAACTATATCTATAAAAACAAGATACGACTCTTTCGTTACAGTCAGCACGGATTTAGTACACCGTCATCTCATAATACCCGGGAGCACAACGCAAGATGTCAATCTTCACAAAAGAATCCCCTGCTATGCACTGGCGCAGGCGGGATATATATGAATAGACGGTTTTAGTCCGGGTAGCAGTGCCCCACAGATGCACGGAAAGCTCCTCGAGAGACAGAGGGTGCATCTGGTTTTCATAGAATACTTCAAACAGCTTGAATAATCCCGGCTGCAGACGGTTCCGCTTCCTGAAAAGCCTTACATCAAGCTGCCGGCCGCCACCTTCACACGTTTCTCCGGGAAGCGGCAGTGGCGGCTGCAAAAGCGAAATATACGGATGAATTCCGGGATCTTCGATAATGGCATTGATTTTTTCGAATAACGGATACAGATATTCAAGATTTCCTCTGTCATAGATTTTTTCATTCTGAGAAAGCCAGTACATACTGCGGGTACTGCTGTCAGGGTACGGATCATTGTAAAAAATGAGGGGCAAAACCGTACTGCGTCGGCCTAAAAGTTCATAAATATCAATGATACTTAACTGGATCAGTCTAAAATCACAGACTACAAGATCCATAGTAATATCGTCTGACGTAATCAACTTACAAAAACCTATTACATCATCATCAATAGTGCACTCAAAATTGCAGTCATCTGCAAGTTTTGAAGCAATCATACGACAAACCGCCTGTTCCCGACTCAAGAAACTGACTCTCATACAACCTCCTTATATATTAAGCATTCAGCTCAATGTGCCACAAATATTTTTATAAGGGGTTTTTAATTAACTATTTTACTAATAAGCGTACAGCATTAGTATCGGAAAAAATTAAGGCAGACTAAATAAAAAAAGAATAGATAAAAAAAAAGACTCACATTGCAGTGAGTCTTATAGTCGGGCAACCCGGATTTGAACCGGGGACCTCTACGTCCCGAACGTAGCGCGCTACCAGCTGCGCTATTGCCCGAATTGTAATAACATCCGCAAGGCAGATATTATTTGATGATTTGATAAAAAACCCCGCTCATGTAAGAGCGGGGTTTTAGGCGGGAGCGAAGGGGCTCGAACCCTCGATCTCCGGCGTGACAGGCCAGCGCGATAACCAGCTTCGCTACGCCCCCGTGATGTTTGTACTATACCAGAACTCACTGATTTGTGTCAACAGCAAAAATAAAAATTTTTGCAATTTTTTTTATTTTTTTTTCGGCAGCATTTTGTACCCCCGTAACGACAGGGGAAAAAGCTGCTGTATTTATTGTAGATTGACAGCATATACTACCCATGCTAAAATAATTGCTATCTCATCTTAAAGGACGATTTTTCAAAAATGAAAAAAACAATTCTTTTTGTCGGTTCTGTTATCATTCTTATTCTTTCTGCGATAACATTCATTTTTATTCCTGCCATTGCCCAGACCGGAACAGCAAACGCTCCAGTATTCGGTAAATATGACGGCAAAGCTATCGAACTTGCACAGGGCACACCTTTCGCTAATGCAGTTCTCAGCTATGAGGATTCAGCAAAAGCTGATCTGGCACGCGTCAATGCAATGCCTCAGGAACAGCAGGACTATTACAGGACCATGCTGTACTATCAGATTTACAGCAACGCTTTCAATGCAGCTGTACACAACCTTGCTTACACAGCCGCAGTGAAGAAATCCGGCTGGGAACCTGCGACACAGCAGATAGCACGCGAAATCGTACAGATTCCCCGTTTCTTCGAAAACGGAGCATTCTCTGTACGCCAGTACAACAGCATTTCCGAAAGTGACCGCACAAACCTCAAGAAGAGCATTTACAATCAGCTTATCTGGGAACGCTTCTCTGACGACGTATTCGGAAGCAACACCAAGCTGGGAACAGAAAGCCTCTTTGGCATTAAATCAGCAGATGCAGAACTTGATTTTATCGCAAAGCAGGGTGCAGAAAAGAGATCTTTTGACCTTGCAGCGTTCGACAAAGAGTCTTATCCCGACACTGAAGTTACCGCTTATGGAAACGAGCACAAAGAACTGTTTACAAAATTTGCGCTTTCTGTAATCACACTGGATGACGAAAAAGAAGCAAAAGACGTTCTTGCAAAAATCGAAAACGGCGAGATTAGCTTTGCCGATGCACTGTCCTACTCAGAGAAGTACTATTCAAATAGCGAAGGCAAGATGAATGCCACCTACCGCTACCAGCTCGCTTCTTCAATCCCGGCAGAAGAAGACCTGACAGCAGTTACAGCACTTGCAAAAGATGCGACAAGCGGCGTTGTAGCAACAGCCCGCGGCTTCTCAATTTTCCGCTGTGACGGTGACGCCGTTGAGCCAGACTTTACCGATGCTGCACTGAAAGACACGGTAAAGAGCTACATCAAACAGAATGACAGTGGCCTTATTGAAGAATACTTCCTCGGCATTGCAAAGAATTTTGCAGCAGCTGCTGTTACAGACGGCTTTGAGTCCGCCTGCAAGCAGTTCAAAACAGAGCGCATTGCAGTCCCTGCGTTTGCACTCAATTACGGAAACGCATCTGTCTACGGAAGCATTCCTTCTGAAGTTACACAGCTTTCCGGCGCTGCAACCAACGAAAACTTCTTGGAAAAAGCATTCAGCCTAAAAAACGGTGAGGTTTCACAGCCGATTCTGTTGGGCAACAATGTAATCGTAGTAAAGCTGACAGGAGTTCAGACAGATTCTACTGCAGAAAACAAAAGCTCACTGGCAAGTGACTTAAGCAACTACGATCAGAGTGCAGCTCAATATGCACTGCTCACAAGCGACAAAGTAGAAAACAACGTCTCTCAGGCGTTCTTCAAATACGTTTCTCCGAGCCGCTCCAACTAATGACTGATTCAGCCAACAAGCCCTGTCTGGCACAAGCCGGCCAGGGCTTTTCTGTTTTATACAATGGCCGCTACCTCTATTCACGCTACGCGCCAGAAAAAGCCGCAGAGCAGACGGTAGAACGACTGACGCTGCTTCCCGGGTCGCTCATCATCTGCGCATCCCCCGTCCTGTGGTACGGCATGTCCTCTCTGCTGCAGAAACTGCCCGAGCATTGCGAAATTCTTGCAGTTGAAAAAGAGCAGGCTCTGTACGATTTAGCCGAGGAACAGCTTAGGGAAAAGCCTTTTTCCGCTGACAGCCGGCTGCATCTGCTTTCACTTGCCCAAGAGAGCTCAGCGGAAACAAACGCCTTCATCACAAGACTGGTACATTTTGGAGGGAGCGACAAAAGCCCGCTTCCGCCTCTCCACACGTTCAGGCGTGCAATTCTTGTAGAATTAAGCGGCGGTGCATTTTTACACGCCGAACTTTACTCTGAGGTTCACCGCACGGCACAAAATACCATCGCGACCTGGTGGAAAAACCGCCTTACGCTAGTACGCTTTGGCCGGCTGTACGCCCGTAATCTTTTTAAGAACCTTTCGCATTCGGAGCATACACTCCCATTTTCATCACTTGTGCGGAACATTCAGCAGCCAATCTTAGTCTGTGGAGCCGGAGAGAGCGCCGAAGAAACGCTAAAAGCACTCAATCCGCAGACAAGAAGCAGCCTGTACCTTATAGCGGTAGACGCGGCACTCCCCGTAGTTCTTTCCCATGGATATTCTCCAGATGCCGTAGTTGCAGTGGAAAGTCAGCTCGCAATAGAAAAAGCATATATTGGAGCCGCACACACCGCGCCGCTTCTTTTGTGCGATGCAGTTTCCCGGCCGGCCGTAACCGTTCACACCGCGCCCGACGGAAAGGTAAGCTATTTTCTGAGCGCCTATACTGATGCCCGCTATCTTTCTGTCCTTAGAAAAAAGGGCCTTTTACCGCCGGAAGTTCCGCCGCTTGGTTCCGTAGGCCTTACGGCTACATACCTTGCGCTTGCGCTTCGCGCAACACAGGCAGTACTAGTCTTTGTTACCGGACTTGACTTTTCCTACTCCGCCGGAAAAACCCACGTGCGCGGCGCCCCTGCAGAAAAAGCGCGGCTTTCTTCATGCACAAGGCTTACGACCGCCGCAAACTACGCGGCAGCCTTTAAGGCAGACGCACGCGCCGTTCCGGGGAAAAGCGGCATAGTCTTTACCGACACCGCGCTTTCAGGCTATGCGACTCAATTCTGCGCCTACTTTGCAGGAACGCCGAATCTTTTTGACGCGGGCACAAGCGGCATTCCGCTTAATCTCCCTCAGGTAGAAAGCAGACAGTTATGCGAATTTTTGAGCAATCTGCCCAAAAACAAAGCCGTTCTTTCGGCTCCAGAAGCAGGCTCTGACGCAAAAGAGCGCATTCACTCCTACCTGAAAGAAGAAACACAGGCGCTCACCCGACTTAAAACGCTTCTTATCGAGGGAGAAAAAGCGCGGGACGCAAACATGACCGTACAGGAAGAAATCGCGCTCATCCTAAAAGACCGAGACTACCTCTACCTGCACTTTCCTGACGGCTATGAATGCAGGCCCGCGGACATAAGCTTTTTAAAACGAGTGCGGAGCGAAATAGACTTTTTCTTAAAAGATTTTACGAGAATTTAACGCAAAAAATTACAGAAAACCGCATTTCGCTGAACATATATATATGTGGAAAAAGTAATTTTTGCAGGCGTCATTGACGCCATCCCCCGACCGCAGCTTAGCGAAGAACGCGACATGTACTGCGAACTCGTTGTCTCAGGCTCACACGGAAAAGCGCTTGTGCAGGTAACATCCGTTGTGCAGTGGCTCTTGTACCAGCACGCCCAGATAGGCGACGTTGTCCTGGTCTGTGGAACAAAGAAGGATGGCGTTGTAAAAAATGCGCACGTCTTCAGGAGAAAAGCCAGCTTCCGGCTTCGATAGGAATGTCGTCGCCAAGGGATGAACCGATGATTTTGATAAGATTACGCTTCATATGACGGATTGTATCCACCGTTGTACCTTCACATGCTGCAATATGTGATGCAGATTCGCCGTTTAACAGCATAAAAAGTACACTCTCCTGCATCTCCGTCAATGCTTCTAAATCTTTTTCATAAGAAAACCGTTTACGATTTAGGAGCTTTGTAGCCGCAATTGAAACATACCGTTTATGAGAAGCGACCGACTTGCGGCATGGCTCAAACTCATACTCTTCCATGCACACCGCCATGGAAACCTGCTCGTTTTTCTTAAAGCAGTGAAGCAAAAGACCATTTACAAGACGTTCACCGTACAAAAGTACCCGGCACCGCTGTTCCGTAAGCTTGGAGACCGTCGAACCAACGCACGCAAACGGTTCCTGCGCATTGACAATCACCAGTTGATTTTCAACATTAACAACAGCCTCTGAACATTCTACACCATCAAACGACTGCGCTCCCGTTGCCATCTGAAACATAAGCCGCCGCGAATTGATTTCGAAGCGGTTAAAGCCAAATGATAAGACTTTCATGCGTGTACCTCCGTAAAAAATATAATCTACTTTATTTTTCTGCTTTTTCTTGTTCCCGCATGAGCAGTTCATTCATGATTCGGCCTTTTTTTCGCCCGAGTCATGAACGCCGTTTTCCTCCATTCCGGCGCTATCCTCTAGTCATACAGCCAAGGCGCCGCGGCTACCAAAAAACCAAACAAGCATTCTGGGTGCGCACCGCACTGACCGAAGCGTTCATCGCAGGCGCTTTCGCGTATGTGCTGTGGGCACGGTAACAAGCAGCCAACGCTCAGGCTCTCAAAGCCTTGAGCACAACAAACTATCAACAAACTATAAGGAGTTTTCTATGAACATCAACACCATGTCACAGACCTCAACAGGGTACGAATCGTACAATCTTGCAATTGCGCTGCACGAGACAGCCATGCGCAAAACAGCCGACGGTAAGACAACCTATCACGCCCGCCCTATCATCCGCAAATCAGTCGATATGGACTCCGTTGCAAACGACATGATTACCACCGGCGCACTTTCCGGCTACAGCGTCGAGCAGATTCTTGCCGTCTGGTCGGTACTGAACAACGCCATCGTTGACCGCGTTATGAACGGCGCAATTGTAGACGGCGGCATCGGAACCTACTACCCCACCGTGCACGGCTCGTTCACCGGGCTGACAGACACGTTCGACACCGGGCGCCACAGCATCGATATCGGATTCCGCATCTCAAAGGACACAAAAGAGCTGATTTCTGACCTGCGCCCTGCCACCGTGAGCATCGGAAACACCACAGTCCCGGAAGTGACTGGCGTAGTCGATTTTGAAACCGGCGCCGATGACCAGCTTACCCCCGGCGGATTCCTCACGATTACCGGAAAAAACATCAAGGTTAACGGCACCAATGACGACGTAGGCCTGTACTTTACCAATCTGGAAGACGGCTCTAAGAGCGTCAAAGTCACCGCTGACCGCATCGGCATTAACACGGGCACCAAGCTTGCGCTCAACGTGCCCGCACTCGAAGCGGGAAGCTACCAGATTTCGATTGTGACACAGCCAGTAACAGGCACCTGGACATGTAAAAGCACTCGTACATACACAATTGAATCAGAGTTTACGGTAATCGCTTAAATAGTTTCCTTACTACCAGCCTGCCCCTGTCGACAATATGTTGCAGGGGCATTTTTTTTGCCTGCTCCACACCGGCAACATACATAAACAGCAATTTAGTTTTAGATATATTGCCGTTTAACAACAATTATATTGCCGTTTAGCAACAATTATATTGCCGTTTAGCAACAATTATATTGCCGCTTATAAAAAAATAAACGGCAATACACGACTTGCTAAGTTCCCATAGAGGTAAAATTATATTGCTGTTTAGCAAAAATTAAACGGCAATACATTTTGCCCCGCAAACTAAGTGATTGGCAGTAGCTCTGGATATCTAACTTACAGCTTCATTTAGTGGAACAGTTTACATCAAAGTTAAACCTTACGGCTCTAGCTATCCAGGCTCATTCACGTTCACTGCAACAAGTTCTACAACATACATTGGAGTGAAAAAGTATAGCAACTTATCAGGCAACGGCTTTTAATTATCCGATGGCCGCTTTCTGGCAGCTGCTTTTTGCAGGTCCTCTTGTTCGTGCAATTTTTGGATTGATGTTTAAAAATAAGAAACCCGCAGCAAAATAATTCACTGCGGGCTTCTCAACTAACTAACCTAACTGACCAGGTAGAACCAGTTTCTCTTTATATGGGAATTCTGCTTCATATTTAGCAAAGATCTCGGGATTTTCTTCGGCGACGAAATAGGCTTTAGGCGGCGTGTATGTCGCTTCAATGCCATTCAGGTAGCCGGGGATAAGTTCCTGTGCTAAGAAGTACGGAACTTCTGAATCCTTTGGTTCTGCGTGGTAGTGAATCTTCAGCTTACTTGCCAGGTCAAAGCCTGCGTGCGAGTAAAACAGAATGTTTCCTTCCATGCAGATAAATCCGATTCCTAAAGCCTTAGCTTTTTCAAGCGCGAATTTCAGAAGCGCAAGACCGTAGCCCTGTCTCTTAAAATCCGGATGAATGCTGATTGGACCGAAAGTTGCGATCGGAAGTTTTTCTCCAGTCGGTTTTCCGTCTTTTTCAACTGCAAGTTCAGCTTTAGAAAACATCACATGCCCGATAATCTGTCCGTCTTTCTCCATTACAAGTGAAAGCTCAGGAATAAAATCGGGATTGTCTCTGAAGCAGTGCAGAACATAATGCTCTGTGCAGCCAGGTCTGTAAACGTTCCAGAACGAATCGCGGGTCAAGTTTTCAACAGTTCTAAAATCGCGCGGCTCTTCCACGCGGATTGTAAAATTTGAATTCATGTTTGCTAATAGAATATCACGAATTGAGAGTTTATACAGTGCTTTATGCGGAAATCTCTGCTATAATAAATCAAGAGGCAAACAATGATAAAAAAAGTTGCGATAATCAGTCTTTCAAGAGGAATAATTGGCGAAAGTTTTGTTCAGCATGAGGTAAAAATCGGGCTTCAAAGGCTTAAGAATTACGGACTTGAAGTGATTTTTACGGAAAACGCCTTGAAAGGCATGGATTTTATTCAAGAGCATCCAGAACTACGTGCAAAAGACTTGCTTTCGGCGCTAAAAGACCCTTCAATCGACATGATTCTTTGCGCAATCGGCGGTGACGATACTTACAGGCTTCTTCCATATCTTTTTGAAAATTATGAACTGCAAAATGCCGTCAAAAACAATAAAAAGATTTTTCTTGGATATTCTGACACAACTATGAATCATTTTATGCTTCATAAGGCTGGAATGAACACTTTTTATGGACAGGCCTTTCTTACTGATGTGTGCGAACTGGAAAATCAAATGCTTCTGTATACAAAAAAATATTTTGAAGAGTTGATTCAAACCGGCGCGATAAAAGAAATTCGTCCGAGCGATGTCTGGTATACCGAGCGAACTGCTTTTGATGAATTTCAAATCGGCATTCCAAAACTTCAGCACAAAAATCAGGGATTCGAACTTTTACAGGGCAATCCGGTTTTCAGTGGGAAAATTCTTGGCGGCTGCATTGAAACAATTTATGATATTTTTGACAACACAAGATATTCGGACTCGGTTGAACTTTGCTCAAAATACGAACTTTTTCCTTCTCTTGACGATTGGAAAGGAAAGATTCTGCTTTTGGAATCCAGCGAAGAAAAAACAGCTCCCGCTCTCTACAAAAAAATGCTTCAGAAGTTAAAGACGACGGGAATTTTCTCAGTAATCAACGGCGTTCTTGTCGGAAAACCGATTGATGAAGTTTATTATGATGATTACAAAAATCTTCTCGCCGAAGTAATTGATAATCCAGATCTCCCAATCCTTTATAACGTAAATGTCGGCCATGCCTCCCCAAAATGCATTATTCCGTTTGGAGTAGAAGCTTTGGTCGATGCTGAAAATCAAAGTATCACTTTTAAGAACTAGAGGCAAAAAATGATTAATTACAAAAAAGCTGATTTGAATGAACTTGATGAAATTATAAGATGCCGCATGGAATTTATCCGCGAAGACATTGGACCTCAAACTCCGGAAATGGAAACGACTATCCAAGCCCAGCTCAAGGACTATCTAGCAAATCATCTGAATCTCGATTGCTATGTTTTTGCGGCGGAGGAAGATAATCGTATCATTTCAATTGCTTTTTTGCTGATTCAGGAAAAACCTGCGAATCCGAGATTTCCTCATGGCCGAACCGGAAATATTCTGAATGTTTATACGGTTCCAGAAAAACGACGCCAGGGAATTGCCGGCAATGTCATCAAACAGATTATGGGTTTTGGCAAAACTCAGAATCTTGATTTCCTCGAACTCAAGGCCGCTCCTATGGGATATCCGCTGTATAAAAAGCTTGGCTTTGAAGATGCCTGCAGTCGGTGTAAGGAAAT
>JAILRG010000131.1 GCA_024698325.1 Treponema sp. | reverse complement strand
TGCGTGTGGTCTACATGCAGGCTTTCAAGGATTTTTGTTGAATGTGTGATGATGAGGAGCGCGCCGTTTTGACGCTTCTGATATTCCTGAATGCCTGCGCTTACAGTGCGCACTGCGTCTACATCAAGTCCGCTGTCAGTTTCGTCGAGGATGGCAAGCTTCGGATTCAGCATTAAAAGCTGCAGGATTTCGCTCTTCTTGCGTTCGCCGCCAGAAAAGCCGACGTTCAGATCGCGGCCTGCGTAGCTTTCGTGCATGTGAAGCATTTCCATCGTTGCTTTAAGCTGTTTCTGGAACTGGAAGAGCTTTACACGCTCGCCGGTAGTCTGCTGCAATGCGTTTCTGATAAAGCTCTCGAGTGTGATGCCAGGCACTTCAAGCGGTGCCTGAAAGCTTAGGAACATGCCCTTAGCGGCCCGCTTGTCTGTGCCAAGCGTGGTGATGTCCTCGCCGTCAAACAGAATTGAGCCGCCGGTTACGGTGTAGCGCGGGTTTCCCATAAGCGTGTAGCCGAGCGTGCTTTTTCCAGCACCGTTCGGTCCCATAAGCACGTGTGTTTCACCGGCTCCAACAGAAAGGTTTACGCCGTTTAAAACGGATTTTTCTTCTATGTTTACAGACAAATTCTGAACTTCAAGTAATGCCATAGTAGCCTCGGTTTGAAAGTGTATCAGTAGGTATTATCAGTCCTAACTATACCGTAAGCTCGGCTTGTCGTCTAGCGCATTTATTGCTATGCTTACGGCCATGGAACAGTATAAGAAAGAGTTTATCGACTTTATGGTTGAGTGCAAGGTACTCAAATTCGGTTCGTTTACGCTGAAAAGCGGACGCAAGTCTCCGTTCTTTATGAATGCCGGCGCCTATGTGACGGGAAGCCAGCTGATGAAGCTTGGTGAATATTATGCCCAGGCAATTCACGCGGCGTTTGGTGATGATTTTGACGTGCTGTTTGGTCCGGCATACAAGGGAATTCCGCTTTCTGTGGCGACCGTAATTGCCTACAGCCGTCTGTATGGAAAAGAAATCCGCTACTGTTCAAACCGCAAGGAAGTAAAAGATCACGGTGCTGATAAGGGCGTGCTTTTAGGAAGCGAGCTTAAAGAAGGTGACCGTGTTGTAATAATCGAAGATGTAACGACCAGCGGCAAATCAATTGAAGAGACCTATCCGATTGTGACCGGACAGGGCGTGAATGTTACGGTTGTCGGCGAGATGGTAAGTTTGAACCGCGAAGAGCGCGCCCCGGAAAGCACAAAGAGTGCGCTTGATACGATTACAGAGCGCTACGGCTTTCCTGCCCGCGCGATTGTCTCGATGAGCGAGGTTGTCGACGCTCTGTATAAGCCTGGCGACAGCAGTGCCGTCATCACCGATGAGCTTAAAACGCAGATTGACGCCTATTACAAAGAGTGGGGCTGCCAATAAAAAAAGCGCCCTCGCGGCCCGGGCGGTAAATAGTCTAGCCCGGCGCCATGGATGGCGCTTGAGTAAAAGCACGGACGTTAGCTTCGCTAACGTCACGTCAAAAATCGACATGGATGTCGATTTTTGACGCTTACATACACGTGTAGCCGCCATCTACCGGCAGAATAACGCCGGTCACGTAGCTTGAAGCGCGGCTTGCAAAGAATACGGCTGCGGTGTCCAGCTCACCTTCGTTTCCGTAGCGGGAAAGCGGAATCATCGTCTTTGCGTTCTGCTGGAAGAAATCGCTGTCGAGCGTTTCCTTTGTAAGCGGGCTGTAGAAATAGCCCGGACAGATTGCATTTACGGTGATGTTGTACTTGCCCCATTCTGCAGCCAGGCCACGCGTCAGGTTTACGACGCCGCCTTTTGCCGCATGGTAGGGAGAGCAGGGGGCGACTTTGTTTCCGACAAGGCCGTACATGGACGCTATGTTGATGATTCTGCCGTATTTTGCGGGAATCATCGCCTGCTTTGCAATGGCGCGTGCCATGCGGAACGAGCCGAACAAGTCTATGTTTACTTCATTATAGAACTGGTCGTCTGTAATGTCCTCAGCCGGAGCGACGGCGCCGGTACCTGCGTTGTTAATCAGGATATCGATTCTGCCGAACTTCTGCATAATTTCCTTTACGACCGCGTCTACAGTAAGCGTATCTGTAATGTCACATTTTATGCCGACAGCCTGTACTTTGTATGTGTCTGCGATTTCTTTAGCGACAGCATCAATCATTTCCTTGCGCCGGGCTATGGCGACAATGTTGGCCCCTTGCGAGGCAAGCGCTTTTGCCATCTGAACTCCGAGCCCTGTGGAGCAGCCGGTAACAACAGCTGTCTGCCCTTTTAAATCAAACAATGAAGACATATAACACTCCTTTTAAGGTGATATTAAAATAAGTATACCACCAAAAGAAAGTGCGGGCAAATTATTTTTATATTTCTGCTGACGCAGACTCCTTCTCGTCGTCCACCGTATCCAGAATTTCTTCGACTAGCAGCATCAGTTTTTTAAGCAGCGTAAAGTTTTCCCGCAGACGCAGCCGGTAGAATACCTGCGTGCCTTTTTTGAGCGGCTCTACAATGCCCGCGTCCTTCAGTACCTTTAAGTGATGGGAAATTGCCGGACGCGAAAGAATTGATTTTCCGCTCAGTTCCGCTACATTCAGGCCGTCTTCGCCGGAGGAAGCCAGATCCATGCAGAGTTTTTGCCGGTGAGAGTCGCCGAGCGCGATAAAAAGTGGCGAGCAGTTCTTAAACTGTTCCGTTGCCAGTGCAATTTTTTCCTTGTCTATCATCCTTTTTTTCCCCTTTTGCGCACCGGATGTGAAATCCTAAAAAAATATTGACACTTTCGGCAGCAAGTTGTATATTCAGTTCATTGGTTTAATTACTTGAACCGTTTATATATTACGCAATTTGCTCAAAAATAGCAAGAGCTTATGTATAGGAGAACGCTATGATAAAGAAGATGCTGAAATGTGCATGGCCTATCATTATCGCATGTATCGGTATTACTGCATTTTTTGGCTGGCAGCTTCGGACTATCAGTATCGAGAATACTGTCCGTATGTATATGCCTCAGAGTTCTGACTCCTACCAGCGTATGCTTAAAGCTGAGGAAGACTTTGGCAGCATGATGGTACTGGGTATTTCTCTGGAAACAAACGGTGAATCAATCATTACGCCGGAATACATCCAGATTGTGCAGAATATCACCGAACAGATTGAAAGTGTTGATTACGTCGAGAACATCGACAGCCTTTCAAATATCGACTTTGTTGTCGGTGAGGACGGAGCTTTGGTTGCTTCCAGCCTGATTGGCGGTGACGACTACACGGGAAGCCCCGCCGACATTGCCGCCATCAAGGAAAAGCTCATCGACTGGCAGGAAATGTATAACCGCGTCATCATCACCGATGACGGAAAGACAACCCAGATGATGATTACGCTCGAGCCGAAAGACGAAAACGGCAACATGCTGAACTCCAAGCGACAGATGAAGGCGCTGCACGACATCAAGGCAATCTGTGAAGAGGCTGTTGCTGGAAGCGACCTCGAAGTCCGCTATTTTGGCGACCCGGTCTTGAGCGATGACGGCTACAACTTCATGATTTCTGACCTTCTGGTGCTGATTCCCTTTGTTGCGCTGGTCGTCCTGCTTTCTCTGTACTTCTCATTCCACACCTGGAGCGGCACGCTGCTTCCGCTGATTACCGTTCTGATGTCAACAGTCTGGTCTGTCGGCATTATGTGTATGCTCAATGTGACATTCACGATTATCGGAAGCGTTATCCCGGTCTGTCTGGTTGCCTGTGGTTCTGCTTATGGCATTCACGTTCTGACGCATTACTACATTGCGCTGGATGAGGTAGAAGGCGAGCTTACCAAAGAAAAGCATGGAGAAGCGATTGCCGCAGGCCTTAAGGATGTCTGGGTTGCGGTCGCGCTTGCAGGCATTACGACTGTTGCCGGCTTTATCTCAAACATTACAAGCCCGATTATGCCGCTTAAATCATTCTCTGTGTTTGCGGCAGCCGGTGTCGTCTTCTCGCTTGTGCTTTCCATGACGCTGATTCCCTGTCTGCTCTACGTCACTCCGATTAACTCTGTCGGTAAGCATTGGAAGAACAAAAACCGCCTGACAGTAAAACTCCGCGCAAAGCTTGACCGTGAGCTGGTTCGCCGCGGCGGAAAATCTGCTGAAGAGGCGACAGGCTCTACGCTGTACACAATCTATCACTTCTTCTCAGGTACTAAACCGCGCCTGATTGTTTCAACCGTCGTCCTGCTTCTTGCCGCCTTTATCGGTTTTAAGATGCTGATTGTCGACACTGCTCTGGTAAACTACTTCCCGCCGGACTCAAAATTCCGCACGGACATTGACTATGTGGATGAGCACCTGGCAGGCTCCAATACGCTCTACTTTGTGGTAAGCGGTCTTGAAAAAACTGAAAGCACGCCCAGTGCAGACGAGCTGGCAGCTGGTGCTGTAGCTGACGACATTGCAAGCGACTTTGATTTCAGCACTGCTGACGATGCAAAGATGGATGAATTCGGCTTTGGCGGAAGCTCAGACACGGTTTCTGCCGCTGATGCAGTCGCCGGGGATTTTGACTTCGGCGATGCTGCTTTCGATGATGCATTCGGTTTTGGCGACGCATCTTCCGGCAGCGCTGCTTCTGAAGAAGCGCCGAAATCATACAACATGCTTACGAATGTAGAAATCCTGAATGCTGTTGACGGCTTACAGAACTACCTGCTTGCCCATCACGACGGCATCGGTAAGATTGTTTCATTTACGACGTTCATCAAGCGTATGAATCAGGTTATGCACGTTCCTGTTTCTGAAGAGCTTTCTGAGCCGCTTACCGTTCAGCAGGCGCTTTCTCTGCTGCATTCAGCCTATACGGCAGCTGGCGGCAAGAAGGCAAGTGTCGAACAGATTGTACACGAGCTTGAAAAGCGCATGAACTATAACGGCATTGATTACTACGAGATTCCGTATGATGTGGCAAAATATCCGGTTGCAAGCCGCGAGGAGCTTGGGGATTTGGTTACCCAGTACCTGTACCTGCTTTCAAGCGAGCAGATTCAGCGTTTTGCAAACAATATGACCATGCCGACAGCTATCCGCACGCAGGTGCAGCTGCGCACCCACTCAACGGATGAGACTGCAAAAATCATCGCAGACGCACAGGCGTATGCAGCAAAGTACTTCCCGGAAGGCTACAAGCTTGAGGCAACCGGTAACGGCGAAATGGAGTACACGATGACAAAGATGGTTGTCAACAGCCAGACTGTCAGCATTATCCTCTCGCTCTTTATGGTGTTCGTGATTATCTCACTGTCTTTCAAGAGCGGCTGGGCAGGCATTATTGGTGCAATCCCGCTGGGCTTTACCATCTTCCTGAACTTTATGGTGATGGGCTATGCACACATTGCGCTTGATTTGTGCACGAGCATCATCGCATCGGTTGCCATTGGTGTCGGTATTGATTACACGATTCACTTTATGGAAACCTACCGCGCAGAACGCGCAAAAACGGACGTGCTCGAAATGGTAACAAAGGAAACCTTCAGAACGAGCGGCCGCGGTATTCTGACGAATGCGATTGCCGTAGGCCTTGGCTTCTGTGTTCTGTTGTTCAGCCGCTTTATCATCCTGCGCTATATCGGCGCGCTGGTTGCGGTCGTTATGTTTACCAGTTCCGCACTTGCAATGACGGTCATTCCCGGCCTTCTGAATGCGTTTGATCCTAAGTTCATGTGGTCAAAGGAAGAACGGGAACAGTATAAGGCAAAAGTCGCCGCGGACAAGGCTAACGCTTAAAGCTGCGGCGTAAAAAGGGCGTTTTGCTGCAGATTGCACAAACAGCCCTAATAATATAACGAGCCGGCGCAGAGCCGGCGCACAACTGGAGGTACCTCTATGAAATTGACAAAGGTTTTTGCAGCGGCTGCTGCATTCGTAATCGGCTCTTCTGCGTTCGCCATTGATGGAACAGAAGTCATGCAGAAAGCATTTGACCGCACTAAGCCTGATTATACAAAGGCTGCAGTGCAGGTAATCCTTGCAAAAAATGGCAAAATCGAAGAAACCCGCAACGTGGGCGAATACGGCCGCTGCAAGAACAATCTTTCTGATGTGGTCATGATGTTCCTGTCTCCTGCCAGCGTAAAGGGCACCAACTTTTTGCAGAAGGAGAATGACGGTAAAGACGATGATAAGTGGATTTACCTGCCTTCATTAGGCGGAGACGCACGCCGTGTGTCTTCAAGCGAAGGCTCAAAGTCTTTTGTTGGAACCGACTTTACTTATGATGACATGAGCACCCGCGAGGTCAGCGACGACACTCACGAGCTTCTGAAAGAAAGTGAGGACAAGGGAAACTTCAAGAATTTGTATGTCGTAAAATCAACTCCGAAAGATCCCAAGTCAAGCCAGTACTCATACCGCATCTCATGGATTACAAAAGATCACTTTATCCCGACCTACATCGAAATGTACGACAAAAAAGGTAAGCTTGTAAAGGTAAACGAGATAAAGAGCATTAAGCAGTTCCCGGGAACCGCCGGCCGCGTGTACAACGTTCCGATGGAGAATGTAATGAGCAATGTGCAGACAGGACACAGCACAACCATGAGAATGGTTAACCTGCAGGTAGACGTCCCGGTTGACGAGCGCACCTTCACTGCTAACTTCCTGAAAACCGGTAGATTGTAATCAGATTTAGGCATAAAAAAATCCGCGCGAATGTGAAGTGTACCCCAAAAGTTGGAGACAATTTTTGGAGGTACACTTCACTTATCAAGCAGTCCTTTTTATTTATCCTAGTTCGAGAATGACATAGACTTATCTTCAAAGGCTCTTCCTATTATGTAATCAAGGTTTTCTTGTTTTTATACTACATATGTAGTATAGTTAATTAGGAGGTGTGTTATGGCAAGCTGTGTTGTTCAGGTAAGGGTTGATGAAAACTTACGGAAAGAGGTCTGTGAAATACTGGAACATCTAGGTTTAGGACTTTCTGATGGCGTCAGACTGTTCTTTAATCGAGTAGTTGAGGAAAACGGCATACCTTTCCCCATGAAAATTGAGAAAAATGAAAATAAGCCTTCTTTGTTCGATATTGATAAGTTCCTGGCAAGAGAAGGTGAATGACTGTGGAATATGAGCTTTTTCATAAAAATATCAAAGTCGCACAGCTTGAATATGACCCTGATGTGAACAAAATCAAAGACATTATTAACGTCGTTGACAGAAGGCACCTTCCTGTTGGCGTGCAGAACAGTGAGGTTTTTCCACTTGGTTCTGCAATGCAATTCTGGTGGCAAAATCGCCTGATTCCGAAAAACAGGGCAAGGGTTCTGCTTGAAAATCCCGGAATGACAAAAGTTATCAAGTATTCGTATGGGTTTAATCTTACAGACCATTATTGGATTAAAGCAAAACACGATGACATGACCTGGGATAAAGGAAACTTTTTTACTAATTCTTTCAATGAAGATTTGGGTAAGTTCATTGTCTCCGGAAAGGCATCTGCTGTATTGAAAATGTCTTCATCATCGCCAGATTTATTCTCAAATGGCGAACAGGATAAGAGGTGGATGATTCTCAAAAACGTGAGAACCCTCGTAAAATACGGCCGTCCGCCGTATTATGAACAGCCGTTCAACGAAGTTTTAGCCTCAGAAATCTGCCGGAGACTCGGCATTCCTCATATCAGCTATAAATTTGCTGTCAAAGGCAGCAAATTTATAAGTATCTATTCTTTATGCCCTTGTTTTGCCAGTGAGACTATCGAGTTTGTCCCGGCTGGATATGTTCAATATGTTATTCCAAGGCAAAAAGGTGAATCCGAATATGCTCATCTTATAAAATGCTGCAAGAGTCTTGGAATGAATGACATTGATTTGATTGAAAGAAATCTTGGTGGCATGATGGTTCTTGATTATATAACCGCAAATCAGGACCGTCATTTTGGAAACTTTGGTTTTTTGCGTGACTCGGAATCGCTTGAATGGAAAGGTCTTGTTCCCAATTTTGACTCTGGAAATGCAATGTTCTATGAGTATCCTACTTCTGATTTAAGAAAGAGTAAATCAGTGATGGATAATGTCCCTTGTAAAAGTTTTGCCACGACTCAGAAATTGCAGCTTAAAAAGTTTGCAAACATTATGGCTAAAAGTAATTTTGATTTCGGCAAACTTAAGGATATTGAACTGTTCTATGAGAGTATCCTTTGCATGAACCCAAAAATTGATACTGAACGAAGAGAGCTGCTATCGGGCTTTTTAAGGGAACGGATAAACATGATTAACAATACTCTGTGCAGAAACAATCCTGTTGTATTGTCATTTAAGGAGCAGCTTCGGAAGATTCGCGAAGATGATAATTTCTTGGAAAAAATGAGGGATATAAGAGATTCTGTGATTAAAGCAAGACCGTATGACAAGACTGTGATAGATAATTATTTAAGAAGTTTCTCTGGTACTAGAGAGGAATACGAACGGTTATTGAAAAACGATGTCGGTTATAATGATACCTTAAATAAAAGTCAAAGAAAGAATGATGTCGGTGGCATTGAAAGGTAGAGGATGATATAATTTAGGATGAAGAGGAAACGCATGTCATGAAGTATACGATGTATCATAAGTCATCAGCTGTGACCAAAATTAGTTAAATTGTATCCGAAAATTGAATTTACGTTTACATAATTATACCACAATTTAAATCCATTCTCCACAAATCTTATATGGAGTAATTTCAATATTCCAGGG
>JAILRG010000124.1 GCA_024698325.1 Treponema sp. | reverse complement strand
TGAAACAAAAAATAAAAAAGAAAAGCTTTGGGCTGCACTTAATACCTTAAATCCAAATGAACAAGAAGTCTTAATTTTACATTACGGCTTAAATAATCAGGAAGAGCATACCTTTGCGGAAATCGGGAAGATAAAGGGCTTAACCCGCTCTCGCATGCAGCAAATAGAACAAAAGGCTTTTGCTCATCTTCGTGAAAATCTTCAACCACTTGCCAGCTAATTAAAAAAAGCAGGCCAAATAGGGCCTGGATTTTTTTCTTGCTTTTTTTCTTCCTATTTTATAAGATAACTTTGCTCACACGGAGGGCGTGTCATTCAATATGGAAATGGCAGGCTGGATAAGGTGCAGGTTGGAATGCCTGAATTTTATCCAGCCTTTTTTATTTGGGAGGTCGTATGTCTGAAACAATTTTGTTTACTTCCGGGAACATTGCTCCCCGGCTTCTTCGTTTTGCGCTACCTGTTCTTGGTGCCTTGTTCCTGCAGTCTTTTTATGGTGCCGTTGATTTGCTGATTGTAGGCCAGTTTGGGAATGCGGCCGATGTTTCTGCGGTTGCGACTGGAACCATGATGATGCAGACCATCACTTTTATAATCGTCGGGCTTGCCATGGGAACCACAATTCAGATGGGGCAGGCTTTAGGGGCCGGCAAAAAGGAAAAGGCGGCGGATATCGTTGGAACGAGCATAGTCTTTTTTGCCCTGCTGGCGCTTTTTGTTACCGTGCTGATGATTTTCCTTACAAAACCCTTTGCCCTTCTCATGCAGACTCCAAAAGAAGCCTTCGATAAAACCTGCATGTATGTTCACATCTGTTCGGCGGGAACGGTGTTTATCACTGCCTACAATATGATGGGCGGCGTTTTCCGTGGCATGGGAGATTCTAAAACGCCTCTGCTTACGGTCCTTGTTGCCTGCATACTGAACATTTTCGGCGACCTTCTCTTTGTTGCCGTTTTTCATATGGCCTCCAGTGGAGCGGCTCTGGCTACGGTGATTGCGCAGGCTTTGAGCGTAATCTTTTGTCTGATTGTTGCCAAAAAAAGAGGGCTTCCTTTTGCTTTTTCCAGAAAGAATATCCGCTGGCAGGGACATCTTGTTGCCCAGGTCTTGAAAACAGGCGCGCCAATTTCTTTGCAGGACGGGCTTGTTACGGTCTCTTTCCTTGTGATTGCGGCAATCATCAACCGGCTGGGGCTTATTGCTTCTGCAGGGGTAGGGGTGGCAGAACGAGTCTGCGGCTTTATCATGCTGGTGCCTTCGGCTTTTTCTCAGTCTTTGAGCGCCTTTGTTGCCCAGAACATTGGAGCGGAAAAATATGACCGTGCAAAAAAAGCCCTTTTGTATTCTATTGCGGCCTCCCTCTTATGCGGCCTTTTTATGGGCTATTTTGCCTTCTTCCACGGAAATCTTCTCTCTGCCATTTTCTCCAAGGACGGAGAAGTGGTTACCGCTGCTCATTCTTACCTTAAGGCCTACGCCATCGACACGCTTTTCGTTTCCTTCCTTTTCTGCTTTATTGGCTATTTCAACGGCTGCGGAAAAACCTCATTCGTCATGATTCAGGGAATTATCGGCGCTTTTGGCGTGCGCATACCGGTTTCGTATCTGATGAGCCAGACGGCAAATCCCACGCTTTTTAGAATCGGACTTGCAACTCCGTCATCAACCTTTGTGCAGATTATTCTGTGCGGGATTGTCTTTCTGCTTCTGGAAAAGAAGAGAAGTAGATTTCTAAAAGGGACAAAAGAAGACTGACCCTTCAGAAAATCTGGTAAACTCGCGAAAGCCTTGCCCGAGAGTGGTGGGGGAAAAAAGAATGCCCTGCAATAAAAGCGAGAGATACCGGTGAAAAATCAGAAAAAACAGTGTATCCTTTTTAATAGCCTAGTTGTTTGCTAGGTAAATCTAAAATATTGCGTGCTTTATTATTTTATCATTCTTACTACTACGCTTTAAGCACACTAAAAGCACACATTAGGAAGCTTTATGGATAACACAAAACTAAAAACAGACAGACTCAAAATAGGCGGCATGACCTGCATCAACTGCCAGAAAAAAATTGAAAGGGAACTTTCAAAACTTTCTGGTGTCAAAAGTGTAACTGTCAGCTGGAAAAAGGGAAATGCGGAAATCACCTACGACGAAAGTCTTGTTTCACGGGATGAAATAGCTGCGCAGATAAAAAAGCTGGGTTACACAGTTCTTGACGGAAAGGTTTCTCGTGCAATGATCCGGGAAGGTTTTTTCTATGTCGCCATCATAGTCCTGCTTTTCTCTTTTCTGCAGAAGACAGGCATTATTAATATTCTTGTGCCTTCAAGCCTTGCCTCGTCAAAAATGGGCTATGGGCTTCTCTTTGTAACCGGCCTTTTGACGTCGGTTCACTGCCTGGCCATGTGCGGCGGAATCAATGCTTCCCAGAGCCTTATGCAGCTCACCCGGGGGAAAAAAACAGCCGGTCTTTTCCTGGCTCCCCTCGTTTACAATATTGGCCGGGTAACTTCCTACACGCTCATAGGCCTGGTCCTTGGAAGCATCGGCTTTTTTCTGGAATCCGCCTCAGGGGCAAATCCCTCGATTCCTCTGAACCTGCAGGGGCTTTTAAAAATCATAGCGGGCGTTTTCATGCTGGCAGCAGGTCTTTCCCTGACAGGGCTTTTCACCTTTGTGCGAAAGTTCAGCCCGCATCTTCCGGCCTTTCTTTCTAACCGGATTACATCCGCACAGGCAAAAAATGCCGCCCCTTTTATTGTCGGGTTCTTAAACGGCTTTATGCCCTGCGGTCCATTGCAGGCCATGTGGCTGGTGGCACTGGCTGCCGCACATCCTGTGGGCGGTGCCCTTTCCATGCTTACTTTCAGTCTGGGAACCGTACCACTCATGCTTGGCGTAGGTTCAGTATTATCACTGTTAGGAAAAAAATACCGGGAGGTCGTTATGAAAGCAGGTGCCATACTCGTCATCGTGATGGCTTTGTCCATGCTATCTCAGGGCTTTGCTCTTGGGGGGTGGACTTCAAGCGGAGAAAGCGGCGGAAAAGCTGCCACTGAAAAAAATGTGCCGGAGGTAAAGAAGCAGTCTTCTTCCGGCATTGAAATGAAAGATGGAAAGCAGATTGTAAAAAGCACGCTCAATCCTTACCGCTATCCTGTCATCACGGTAAAAAAAGGAATCCCCGTTCACTGGGAAATCGAAGCTAACGAAAATACCCTTAACGGCTGCAACTACCGGATGATTTTCCGGGATTTCGGCTTTCAGTATCAGATGGATTACGGTACCAATGTTATTGAATTTACCCCGCAAAAAGTGGGAAAATACCCCTATACCTGCTGGATGGGCATGGTACGGGGAATGATAACGGTAGAAGAGTAACATTCGCCCGAAACATACAAGTCCGCTAACGCGGGAGAGTGTTTAGGAGAAAATATGAAAAAGATTGCGATGATGATTGCATTGCTTTCTGTCGGGATTCTGGCTTTTGCCCAGAAGGCTGGGGATGCGGTTTCTTTCAGCACGAAAACGCTGGACGGAACGGAAATTACCGACAGGATGTTTGCAAAAAACAAAATCACCATGCTCAATGTTTGGGGCACCTTCTGCGGCCCGTGTATTCGGGAAATGCCCGACCTTGCAAAACTCAACGAAGCAAACAAGGCAAAGGGTGTTGAAGTGGTTGGAATCGTAATCGACATCCTTGACCGCAAAGGAGCCGTCGATCCCCGCATAAAATCCGCGGCAGAGTCAATCATCAGCCAGACTGGCGCCAGGTACACCCACATCATCCCGAACCTTGCGATGATGAGCGGTCTCCTTAGAAACATTCAGGCCGTCCCCACGACAATTTTCGTGGACTCAAACGGCAGGCAGATAGGCCAGGCGTATCTCGGCTCCCGCAGTCAGAAAGACTGGCAGAAAATCATCGATAGTCTTTTAAGCAAATAGGGTGCCTCCCCCGCAGAGCGGGGGCCGGGTGTTCCGCACTTCGCTAACGCTCATTGCCTGCGGCAACGCTGCGCGGTGCTCCATACCCTGGCACAAGGCAGGCCGCGTAAGGGCTTACAATGAAACTGACAGAAAAACAACGCAAAATCATCGCCAGCATCACACTCTGCACGGGGTAATCAGCACGTTGTGCGCTGTTAAAAAATGATAATGATTATCAAATTCTATTGACTTTGGAATGTCAATTTGTATAATTTGAAAATCATTATCAAATTGACAGGGCAATGAAAGCTTTTTTTTACAAACCACAGCGAAAGGATTTTCTATCTCTTGTAACAGCAGCATTTTTAATGCTCTCTCTTTTTTCGCTCATTACCTTTGAGTCAATTCACGCCGGCCACGAAGTGTATTGTCACGAGGAAAACTGTCCGATATGCCTTGTGCTTCAAATTATAAAAAATACTGTCAAAAATGCCGGCAGCCCGCTCTGCCTGAAAGCAATTCTTCATCTCAGTTTTGAAGAATTAGTAGTCAGTCTGGTTGCCGCCTATTTTATTTCTCTTACACCTGTAACAAAAAAAATCAAGCTCACCATTTAGCCGCTGTTTCTGTACGTACAAAATCACATTTTTACAGAGGCTCATAATGAAAAATAGTAACAAAAAGCCTGTCGTCCTTATTACAGGCTATCTTGGATCTGGAAAAACTACTTTGCTTAACAATCTGCTGCGTCAGGAAAAACGCCGCGTTGCGCTTATTGTAAATGATATGGGAAGCATCAACGTGGATGCAGAAATCCTCAAGAAAAACGGTTCAAACGTCACCGAATGCCCTATGTTTGAGCTTCAAAACGGTTGTATCTGTTGTACGTTGCGCGACGAGTTCATTAAGCAGATTGAAAAAATCTCTAACCTTGATACTGTTGATGTCGTATTTGTAGAAGCTTCCGGCATTTCTGATCCGGGTGCTGTCTCAGCAAGTTTCCTTGCCTACGAAGACGATAATCCCGACACAAACGTGTATCTTACTTCAGTTGTTACCGTTGTTGACGCCGACAGAATCTACCGCGAATTCCTTGATGAGCTTAAACATAAGGCTGATAAGGCTGCAACTGACGAAAACAATCTTACTGCAGAAGAAATTTCTACCCTCATCGTAGATCAGATTGAATTCTGTAATTTCATTGTGCTCAACAAGTGCGACCTTTTGAACGAAGAACAGCTTAAAGAAGTAGAAGCAATCATCCGTGATTTCCAGCCTCGCGCGCCGATTTACCATAGCGTAAACGGCAATATCGACATTGATCAGATTACAACAACAGAGCCTTTTAACTTCGAACAGATTGATTCATCATCAGCAATTCAGAAAGCAATCAACAGTCTGAATGAGCCAAACCGCGCGACACAGGGCTGTACCGGCGAATACGGAATCTCAAGCTTTGTATTTGAAGAAAAACGTCCGTTCAATCGTGAGCGCTTTATGAATTTTGTAAACAACAATTATCCAAAAGAGCTTATCCGCGCAAAAGGCTACATCTGGTTTAGCGACGCCGACGCAAATGTTCAGCTTTTTGAGCAGGCCGGCCGCAACTCTTCTGTAATGACAGTAGCGTACTGGATAGATGCACTGGAAGAAAAGCAGAAGCAGGAGTACCTGGAATACAATCCTGACGTAAAGGAAGCCTGGGACGAGGAATTCGGGGACCGGGTCAACCAGCTTGTGATTATCGGAAAAGGCTATAACCAGAAAGAAATCAGAGCGGCTCTGGAAAGCTGTCTCGACGAAAGAGCAATAGCGTAAGGACGCATGATTTCGTGCACGCTTGAAGCATAGCTGCGAAAGCCTGCACGACCGCTAACGCGGGGTTTTATAGGAGGCATGAGAAAAAGTACTTCCGTGTACTTTTTCTCATGTGCAGATTTTGCCGTTGGCAAAACTGCGATATCGTGCATCCTGCACGACCGCTGACGCGGAGTTTTTATAGGAGAAACAAATGAATTTTAAGAAATTGGTAGTACTGGGGACAATGCTGTTGGCTGGTATGGCAGCATTTGCAAAAACAAAAATCGTAACAACAATCTTCCCGGAATACGACTGGGCAAGAGAAATCCTTGGAGACAAGGTTAGTGATGCTGAACTTACGCTTCTTATCGGAAACGGAGTTGATTTACATTCTTATCAGCCTTCAATTCAGGACATTGCAAAAATCAGCAATGCAGATATTTTTATCTACGTTGGTGGCGAAAGCGACGGTTGGGTAAAAGATGCTCTTAAAAACGTACACAACAAGAACATGAAGGTAATCAACCTTATGGAAGTTCTTGGCGACAAAGTTAAGGAAGAAGAAATCATCGAGGGCATGCAGGCCGAAGAAGAGCATGAGCATGATCATGGAAAGGAAGTTTCCACGTTTGAAGACAAAGAAGTAAAAGACAGAAGCCTTTCTGATTGGGAAGGAGACTGGCAGTCTCCATATCCGTTAGTTCTTGATGGAACGCTTGACGAAGCATGGGCAGAAAAGGCAGAAGACGGAAAAATGACTGCTCAGGAATACAAGGAGTATTACAAGACCGGCTACAAAACTGATATCGCTTCTGTAACAATCAAGGGAAACAAAATCACCTATACATATGATAGCGGCAAAAGCGTAAGTGCAAAGTATAAGTATGTCGGATATTTTATTCAGCTTTGGTCTGGCGGAACAAAAGCTGCGATGTATCGCTTTGAATCTACAGATAAAAAATCTGCAGCACCTCGCTTTATCGAAATCAATGACCACATGATTGAACCTGCAAAAGCTGAACATTTTCACCTGCGGATGAGCAACACAAGCTTTGACGCAATCGAAGATCCTGAAAAGTACTGGCCAACATTTTTCCCGGCTTCGATGAGTGGAAAAGAGATTGCAGAACACCTTTCTGGTGGACATCATCATCATGACGAAGATGAAGGCCATGAATCAGAGGGGCATCATCACCATCACTCAAGTGACGAAGAAGAAATTGAATATGACGAGCATGTCTGGCTTTCTGTACGCAATGCAAAAATCCTGTGCGACGAAATCTGCAATAAGATTTGCGAAGTTGATGCAAAAAATACTGCTTCTTACAAGGCTAACTTCAGTGCATATGCTGCAAAACTCGACAAGCTTGATTCAGACTTTGCCGCAGCTGTGAATGCTGGAAATACAAAAACGCTGCTCTTTGGCGATCGCTTCCCGTTCCGCTATTTCGTCGATGATTACGGCTTAAAGTATTATGCGGCATTTGTGGGTTGTTCTGCAGAAAGCGAAGCAAGCTTTGAAACTGTCGTATTCCTTGCAAACAAGGTCGATGAGCTTGGTCTTAAAAACGTATGCCAGATTGAAAGCGGCAACGGTAAAATTGCTAAGACAATTATCCAGTCAAGCAAGAAAAAGAATGCAAAAATTCTTACGCTTGATTCGCTGCAGTCAACTACGACAAAGGACATCAAAAAGGGAACGACCTATCTTGGTGTTATGCAGAAAAACCTCGATGTTTTGAAAGAAGCATTGAAGTAAGCAGCTAAAACGTAGAATACAAAATGCGGCTTTCAGTGCACATGAAAGCCGCATTTTTTTTATTTTTTTGCCTGCAAATCGTGCATTTTTACGAAGAGGGAACCGCTCTTTTTGCGCAGTTCGACAGGGCTGCCTTCTTCTGCCACTTTTCCGTCTTTTAAAACCACGATTTTGTCAGCGTTTTCTACGGTGCGCATGCGGTGGGCAATGACGAGGACAGTTTTGCCTTTCAGGAGGCGCGAAAGTGCCGACTGGACTTTGGTTTCGTTTTCCACATCAAGAGATG
Organism: Treponema sp.; assembly: GCA_024698325.1. Lineage (GTDB taxonomy): Bacteria > Spirochaetota > Spirochaetia > Treponematales > Treponemataceae > Treponema_D. Next base: position 14,419 of record JAILRG010000124.1, on the reverse strand, counting down.
CTGTGGCTTCGTCCAAAAGGACAATCGGTGCGTTTTTGAGGAGCGCGCGGGCAATTGAGATTCTTTGCCGCTCGCCTCCGGAAAGTTTCGCGCCATTCTCGCCGATTTTCGTGTTGTAGCCGTCTGGAAGTTTCTGAACGAACTCGTCGCAGTTCGCTTCCTTTGCCGCCTGCATGACATCCGCGTCTGTCGCGCCGTGTTTTCCGAGCCGGATGTTTTCCATAACGGTGTCGTCAAAAAGAACGACATCCTGAAAGACCATCGAGTAATCTGTCAAGAGCGTTTCCGGTTCGATTGTGTCGATGTCGATTCCGCCCACGGTGATTTTTCCGCTGTCCGCGTCCCACAAGCGGGCCGCAAGTCGGGCGCAGGTTGATTTTCCGCTTCCGCTCTCGCCTACGAGGGCTATGACTTCGCCTTCCTTTGCGGTGAACGAAAGACCGTCCAGACCTTTTCCGTCGGAATAGGAGAATGAAACATTGTCAAAAACGATGTCGTGTCCGTCCGGCTTGAATTCGCTTTTTCCGCCGGCGGATTTTGTGTCGTAGATTTCCATGAGCCGCTCGGCCGACACTTCCGACATGAACACTTCCGCAATCAGGGCAAGGCTCTGGTCAAAAGGAGCGTACACTCGCGTAATCACGAGGAGGAACATGAAGAGCGTCATAAAATCAACTTGCCCGGAAAGGATGAGGTTCGCGCCTGTGAGAATCGTCGTGGCGACACCGAGACGCATGATGACGCTGGCCGCATTCACGAAGATTCCTGTGGCAAGCTCGCCTTTTATCATCGTCTTTTCCTGAAAATCAATCGTTTTGTTCACTTCTGAAAGGAATTTTTCTTCCTGGTTTGTCGCGTGGATTTCCCGGAGATTTTCGATTGTTTCCTGCATGGTGTCGGAGACGGCAAGGCTCGCTTTTTTTGTTTTTTCAGCATTCCGCTTTGTCATCTTTCTTGAGCCGAACAAAAGTGCGAACGCGACGGGAACTCCCCAGAGGCAGGAAATCATGAGCCGCCAGTCAAAAAAGGCAAGCATGACAGCCACAATCGCGGTTGAAACGTAGGAGCCGTAGAGATAGCCTAAGACGTGCGACCAGACATGCTCCATGCGGTTCACGTCGCTCATAATCGTCTCTGTCAAATCCGCCAAATCACGCTTGCCGAAAAAGGAAAGGGGTAGCTTTCGAAGCCGCTCGGCAATCCCGATTCTCATCTCCTTGATTTCGCCGTAGACCAGGCCGTAAGTCGAACGGTACTGCTGAATGTGCGTCAAAAGCGAGAGGACGACGAATCCAAGAATCAGCGCGATGAAAAATGCCGTTTTTGGAAGGGCTGAGCCTTTGGTGTATGTGTCCATGAACTGTTCCATCAAAAAATAGAGGATTCCCATTCCGCCCATGACGACAAGATTCACGATGACCGTCCAGAACATCCCTTTTTTTGTGTTTGAAACGCCTTTGTCTGAAAGCGCGTATTTTCTTTTGAATTTTTCCCCGAACATCACTCATTTCCTCCGATTTTCCATTCCGCGGCTTTGTTGTAGTCCGCCCACATTTTTGCGTAGGTTCCGCCTGCATTTTTGAGTTCTTCGTGCGTGCCAGTTTCGATTATTTTTCCGCCGGCAAGAACGAGGATTTTGTCCGCGCCAACGACGGTGGAAAGCCTGTGCGCAATCATCACCACGGTTTTTCCTTTGGTGAGCCGCCTCAACGCCGCGTGAATCAGCTCTTCGTTTTCCGGGTCTGCGAATGCCGTGGCTTCATCGAGAACGACAATCGGCGCGTCCTTTAGGATTGCCCGCGCCAGGGCGATTCGCTGCCGCTCGCCGCCTGAAAAGTACGTTCCCTTGCTTCCGATTACGGTGTCGATTCCGTCTGGAAGATTTTTGATGATGTCTTCGCAGCGGGCTTCTTTCAAGGCCAAAAGCACTTCTTCGCGAGTCGCATCTGGTCGGGCTGCACGTACATTTTCGAAAATCGAAGTCTTGAAGAGGCGTGAATTTTGGAAGACGAAGGAAATTTTTTCCATCAAAACTTTCTGCTCGATTTCCTTTACGTTCACGCCGCCGATTTTAACTTCGCCGCTTTGCGCATCCCAGAAACGCGGAATGAGGCTTGCGGCCGTTGTCTTTCCGCCGCCGCTTTCTCCCACCAATGCAATCGTCTCGCCAGTTCTGGCTTTGAAAGAGACATTTGAGAGGGCAGGGCTTTCGCTTCCGTCGTAGGTGAAGGTCACGTTTTCAAATTCAATGCTGTTGTCGCGCGGAACTTTTGGGTTTTCACACTGGCTCAAGACTGGAGCCTTCATCACGGTGTCGATTCGGGCGAGGGCAGTGCGCGCAAGGAGCGTTCCGCTTGAAGCGAACATGATTCTGGCAAGTGCCGTTGAAATGATTGCGCTGAACACGGCATAAAAAGCGAAGTCCGTCAAAAATTCAGCGAACGTTCCGCTAGAAAGTGCTTTTGGGGCAAGCAAAAGGGCTGCCGGAACCAGAAAGATGAAAACGCCTTCCGTAACTGTCAGGTTCACCGATTGCGGGAGCCGGCACACGCCGTCTGTGTATTCTTCCGCGCGTTTGCTGTATTTTTCGATTGATTCCTTAAAAGAGCGGAACGAATAAACCGTCTGCTGGAAGACTTTTACGACTGGAATTCCGCGAACATATTCGGTTCCGGCCTTTGCCATTTCGTCCTGCGCGCCTTGGTAAATCAGCATGAGCTTTGCGTTTTTTCCGCCCATCATTGTGCAGAGCATGAGAATCGAAATCACAACCGAAAGAAGGCAGGCAGCTCCCATTTTCCAGTCGAAGACGAACATTAAAACGACAGTGGAAATGAACATTGCCGCCGTTCCTGAGATGTCCGCAAGATTGTGCGCAAGAAGCGTTTCCGTTTCGCTCGCTCCGTTGTCGAGCTTGTTGCGCAAAAGCCCGGAGCCGTTGGAGTCGAAAAAGCCGAACGAAGTCTGCATCAAATGGGCGATTCCCTGCTTTCTGATGTTCGAGGCAGTTCTGAACGCCGCAAGGTGAGTGCACATGAGCGCAAGAAAATAGATTAAGATTCCGCCGGTTGCGGACGCGAATGCAATCCAGCCGTAGCGGATAATGTCGTGTGCTTCGCCAAAATTTGGGGTCACGCTGATTAAGTCCCGCACGACCAGCCACACGCAGATGAAGGGCACCATTCCGGCGACCTGCGCCACCGCCGAAAGGAAAAGCCCTGTAAAAGTGAGAGCCTTGTACTTTCCCGCATAATCCAAAAGCCTGGACAGCGGGGATTTTTGTTTTTGTGACATGTATATTCCTCCTTGTTTTGTGTTAGGTATAACTAACATATCTTTATATAACTGTGTTATATTTGTCAATGCAAATAGTTTCTCCAAAATTCTTGACATAACAAAATATTAACTGTAAGTTATTTTCCGATTACTCAAATAAGCAGTAGCTAACGAATATTAGGAAAAAACAATGTCTACAAAATTATGCTTTCATAGCAGGTACATCATCAGCCTATCGGTAATTGTTTTATTTTCTATGTGTTTTGCTGCCGGACAGTCGCTGGCAGAGGATGACGATGCAGTAATCGAAGTCTCTGCCCAGAAACTTGAGCAGGAAATCAGCGAGTCGGTCGAGCAGAAATCTGTGCTGTCAGAAGAGCAGATTCAAAAATCGGGGGCGAAGACTGTCGGCGACGCTCTCAAAACTCTTCCAGAAATCACAGTGAGCGGCGCGACTTCCGGAAACGCCAATGAGTCTGTTTCGATGCAGGGGCTTGGAAACGGCTATGTAAAAATCATGATTGACGGCGTGGCGGTTTCTTCGGACTTTGACGGTTCAACGCCGATTTTTCAGATTCCAGTGGAAAACATCGAGCGAATCGAAGTGACAAAGGGTGCGGATTCCGTTTTGTACGGAAGCGACGCGATGGGCGGAACGATAAACATCATCACGAAAAAGAATGCTGAGTCCGGCGAAGAGAAAATCAAACTCTCCGCAAATTTGACAGAGGAAATCGGATTTTCTCCTTCAATCGCGAACTGGAAAAATTACACGGCGGGAACTTTCTTCGCTGGCGGAAAGCATCTTTCAAACTCGCTTGCGGCCTGCCTGAACTACATTCCAGGAAAAGAAAAGACGACATTCGACGCGCTGGCCGGAAACATCACGTATTTTGAAAACACGCAGAAAATCCTCGGCTTTGCCCGCGACACTCTTTCGTACAAAGACGAGTGGGGAAATATTTCGCTCTACGGCCTTTACGCTGATTCCGACCAGAAAAGCAATTTTACAAAGACGGGGTACGACAAGGGGGCGGAAATGGAATACCGCTCTCTTCGCGGCGAGGGCGGGCTGAACGCAACATACATTTTTGGAGATGATTTTTACATCGACGGATTTTCTGCGGGTAAATTCTATTACATGGACACGACCTACGATGTGAAAGCCGGTGCCTATTCTTCTTCGACGAGCACGGAATCCAATTCCTTCGACTGGGAAAGCGACCTTCGTGCCCACTGGAAACTGAACGATGTGAACGATGCCGTTCTTGGCTTGAACGCGGATTTGGAATCGATAAACGGTTCTTCCTTTGACGAGCGGAAATACGCGCTGGAAACTGCCTTTTTCGCCCAGGACACGATTTCTCTTTTTGACGAAAAACTTTCACTCGTTCCGGGCTTTCGTTTGGACTACTCGCCGGAGGTTCAGGGAAGCTCTGTGAATTTCATGGCGACCCCGAAACTTGCCCTCAAATACACTCCGAGCGAATACACGGCGTTCCGGCTTTCCTACGGCATGGGCTACAAAATGCCGTCTCTCAAGGAAAAATACTGGATTTTCCGCCACAGCTACGCACTTGGAGCCGGAAACTTCATTCTCTACGGAAACCCGGACTTGAAAAGCGAAAAATCCCACAGCTTCAACGCGGAAATCGAAAAGAACGTGGAAAATTACTTCAAAATCAATCTCGGCGGCTACTTCAACTACATAATCGACTTGATTGACAGCGTTGTGACTGACGCGAGTTCCTCTCCGCAAATCCGCGAGTATCAGAACGTGGACAAGGCAATCACCTACGGCGGCGAGCTTTCTTTGACCACGGAACTCGACCGCTTCAAGGGAAGAATCGGCTATGCCTACACTCAGGCGAAGTCTTTTGACGAAGATGGCGATACTTGGCAGGAACTGGCTCTTCGGGTTCGCCACAGGCTTACGGCGAGTGCGGAATATCTGATTCCAGTCCTTGAATCTGCGATTTCGGTGAACGCCCAGTGGAATTCAAAACAGCTTGTGAGCACTGGAACGGAATACTATTCGCCGGATTACTTGATGCTCAATGCGACGCTCTCGAAACAATTCTGTGACGAAAAATTGGAACTGTATTTGGGTGCGGACAACATTCTGAACAATCTGCACTTCAAAAAAGGCACGAACGGCGAAAGCCAAAAATCCTACTACGGTCTTGAAGAAGGCGTGACGTTCAGAGTGGGTGGAAAATTAAAAATTAAAAATTGAATACGAAAAATTGAGAAATAACCAATTGGAGAAAAAAATGAAAAAAATCGATACGAAGAGTCAGTTTGCAATAATCGGAAAGGGGATGGGTTTATTGCTCCTTATCCTCTTTGCTTCTCTTGCTTTCTTTTCATGTTCTGGTGATGACGAAACCGAAGCGACCGACTACGATATTTCAGAACTTTACGGCTACACCTATTACGGAAGCATCACATCCTCAAGCGGAAACACGCTGATTCCTTCAATCATTCTCTACAATGACGAACGCTGCGACTGGAACATGAGCGTGAACGGCATGAACAACAATCAGTTCTACTACTACAGCGTCAAAAATAGCACGGCGAATTACACGCTCTACTGGTACAGCGCGGAAAACGTTTCCTACTGCAAATCAAAGGATTCTTCAAAGGCTTCAATGGTCGTTCAGCTTGGAATCAACAGCACGAGCGAAATCGTCATTCTTCTCACCGGCGACAATCTGACAGGCGTTTCTGGCATGACAAACACCCGCGTGACGATGACCAAGCAGACTGATATCGAGAAAAATACGACACCGAGCGCAATCGAATATGACGAAGAAGTCGAGGACATTTCGATTGAGATTCCAGAGAGCGCGCTTGAATCTGCGTGGGGCGAAGAGTCGACCTATACGGAACGCTTTGTCTTTATGGTCGGTGAGGGCGGCTCGCTTGCGAAAGGGCAGGGAACAAGCGGAACAGACGAAAGCGGAACCGAAATCACTCCAACCGTGACGATAACGGACACGAGTTCAACTGCTCTAGCCACTGCCACGGTGAAAGTTCCACGCTTTGCCTACACGGAGGCTATGACAATTGAGTCTTACGATATTGCGCTCGTGAAAGTGTTCAAGGAAGGAGAGATCTACTATCTTTCGTATGAGGCTTCTTCCGGCTCTACAGTAACGGCGCAAAAAGCCGACGGAACGACAATCAACATCAATTCTCTTTCAGTCACTGGAAAATTGGAAAACGGCGTTTTAACGCTCAGAACTTCTTTCTGTCCAGGCAACATGCCGTTCCCTATTATCCAGATTTTCACTTCAAACTAGGTTATAACTCGGATTTTCCGTGCTAAGGAGTTTCCGATTTATGCGGGCGGGCTGTATGGCTTTGCCTGATAGAAAAAGTGGGAATTTTTCCCAAAAAGGATGAGTTATGCTTAAGAAAGCATTTTTAGGGTTTGTGGTTCTTTGCGTCATCGGATTTGGCTTTGTCTCGTGTGCAAATGACGATGATTCAAGTGACACAACTGGCAATCAGTCGCAGGTTGAGGACGGCTATTCATCATATTACGGAACCTTCGAAGGCACGGTTATGAATCAGTCGGTGACTTTGACTGTTTCTGAATCTTCTGTTGACCAGGGCGGAAATTACGGAGCCTACACAAAAGTTCTCTGGCTTACCGACAGCGACGGTAAAGCGGTTGTTGCGGCTCAGAGCAACAGCACCAACACAAAAAACGGTGATTTGACAAGTGAAAACTACACCACCGCTTCTTCATGCTACATCGTGTTCGGAAATGACGACACTGCAACCTACTATGTTCCTGCAATGGCAACAATGATGCCGAATGGAGCTACATTCTACCGCATCGATACATACACAGTCGACGCTGATTTGAGCTGCTATGTAGACGCGATGGGCGGTCAGGAATTTGGAACTCCCGTTCACAAAGGAACAAAGATTTTAAAGAAAGCCGATGGTACATATAAAGTCCTGTTGAGTCTCGGAAAGGGAACCGGAAATATTTTTGGCATTGATTTTGATGCATTCGTAGACCCAAGTGATTCTACACCGGGCTATTACGATGCAGACGGAGTTGTTCAGAATGCCGTATACACAATCAGCGAGGACGACACTGCTCAGGCAAATACCGGTCTGGATGAAGATGGAAATCGTGTGCTGGTAGATGTTAACTACGTTACTTCAATGACATTCCCTGTTTCAGAAGAGACTTCCGAATACAACCTCTGGATTTACATCAACTCCAATGTGATGGGCGTTCAGTTCTGCGACGGAAGTGGAAGTGGCTCTTCGGGACAGCCAAATACCGCAACTCCGTATGTTGGGAAACTTACAATCGACTGGTCTTCTTTGAAGTAGCCGACTGTTTTTGTTGAATAAACAAATCCCCCGCTTTTTCTAGAGTGCGAAACTGTGCTTTCGGAAACAGCGGGGAAAATTGACCTGTTCAGAGACCGAAATTTCCGAACAGGTTTAATCTTTTTTTAGCGTGATTTTTTATGATGATAGACAAACGACTCCTTAATTTTGTTCCTGAGTCAAAAAAATATGTTTTTTTTACAGTTTTACTGCGATTTTTTTCGCTTTTGGCAAACACGGCTTTTATTTTTTCCGTGGCGGCTGTCTTGAAGAACAGAACTTTGCAAATCTCTTCTATATTTGTAATGATTCTCTGTCTTCTTTTAAGCCTTGCGTCGAATCTGCTTTCTTCACGGACGGCTTTTCTCGCCTCCTCAAAAGTCAAAATCAAACTCCGAACCAGCATTTACGAAAAACTTCTTTCACTGGGCACGGATTATCAGGAATCTTCTTCCACTGCAAAAATAATCCAGACGGCAACCGAGGGCGTTGAACAGATTGAAACCTGGTTCTCGGCTTTTTTGCCCCAGTTTTACTACGCGATGATTGCGGCACTTTTTACGTTCGGCACAATCGCTTTCTTCAATTTGAAAATGGCACTTGTTCTGCTCGCCTGCGTTCCCCTCATTCCACTTTCCATGGCGGTTGTTCAGGGAATTGCAAAAAAGCTCCTTGGAAAATATTGGGCACAGTACGGCTCTCTTGCCGACAACTTTCTTGAAAATCTTGAAGGTCTTACGACTCTGCAAATATACGAGGCTGACGGATTCAAGGCGTCTCAAATGGCCCGCGAAGCCGAAAACTTCCGCCGGGTTACGATGAAAGTCCTTTCCATGCAGTTGAACTCAATCATAATCATGGATGTTGTGGCTTATGGTGGGGCGGCTTTGGGAATCTGCACGGCGCTCTCTGCCTTTTACGCGGGACAGATGGACTTTTACAGCGCATTCGCCTGCATTTTGCTTTCTGCGGATTTTTTCATTCCACTTCGCAGGCTCGGCTCAGCTTTTCACGTCGCGATGAACGGAGTGACCGCAAGCAAGAATATCTGGGAACTTTTGGACACTAAAGTTGAAGGCGGGGAAAGCCTTCCCCTCGCTCCCAAGCCAAGTCGCTCCACGAATCGACCCTGCAAGCAGGCCGATTCTCTCCGCTTTGTTGGCTTGTCCGCTACCCCTTCTGCGGGGGACGGTTCAGGCACCGCCTTCACCGAGACTCGCTCAAAACCTGTCTCACAGGTTTTGCCCCTAACGGGTCGCTCCCTACCCGCAACGCCCCCCGTTTTCACAGTGGAAAATCTTTCCGTCTCTTTTGGCGAGCGTGCAGCCCTCAAAAACTGTTCTCTTTCAATCGAGCCTGGAACTTTCGCCGCCTTTGTAGGGAAAAGCGGCTCCGGGAAATCCACGCTGGCAAAAATTCTTTCTGGCATCTACGGCTCATATTCTGGAAATGCAAAAATTTCAGGCGTTGAAATCAGGGACATGTCAAAAAAAGAACTGCATTCTTTCGTGACCTACATTTCCCACCGGGACTGGATTTTCGCCGGAAGCGTGCGCGACTGCCTTTTGGAAGGAAAGGAAAACGCGACGAATGAAGAACTCTGGGCTTCCCTTGAAAAAGTGAACCTTTCTGATTTCGTTCGTGAAAACGGCGGACTTGAAATGCCTCTTCGGGAGGGCGGCTCTAATCTTTCCGGCGGACAAAAACAGCGGCTTTCCATTGCCCGCGCTCTTCTGCACGACAGTCCTGTCATGATTTTTGACGAAGCCACGAGCAACATCGATGTGGAAAGCGAGGAATTGATTTTGAACCTGATTCGCTCTCTAAAAGGCAAAAAAACGGTGATTATGATAAACCATCGAAAAGAAAATTCTCTTGGCGCGGATAAAATTTTTGAATTTGACGGAGGCGAACTAAAATGAAAACACTTTTAAGGCTTTCCCGCCTGATTCTGCCGCTTTTTCCGGTGATGGCTCTTGCCGTCATCTTTGGTACTGCGGGCTTTTTCTGTGCGATTTCGATTCCCGTTTTTGGGATTGAAACCCTCACACGCTCTTTTCCGTTCAAATTCCTTATTTTGGCAGGAATTTTGCGTGGCGTGCTTCATTATGCCGAGCAGTATTGCAATCATTTTATTGCCTTTACGCTCCTTGCAAGAATCCGCGGCATCGTCTTTGAAAAACTCCGCTCGCTCGGGCCTGCAAAACTCGACGGAAAGCAGAAGGGCGGCCTGATTTCCCTTATCACTGGCGACATCGAGCTTCTGGAACTTTTTTACGCCCACACGGTTTCGCCAGTCTGCATCGCGCTCCTTGTGAGCGCGGGTGTAACCGCCTTTTTGTGGCATTTTCATTGGATTTTGGCGGCTTTCGCATTTTTTTCGTTTGCGCTTGTCGGGCTTTTCATTCCAGCTTTTGCGCAGCGTTTTTCCGTAAAAGCTGGCGAAGAAAACCGCGAAAAGTTCTCCCAGATGAACGCCTTTCTGCTCGACTGCCTTCGGGGGCTTTCCCAGACGATTCTGCTGGAAAATGGCGAAAAACGGCTCTCGATGATTAAACTAAAAAGCGAAGAACTGTCGGCCGTCCAGAAAAAAATGGCAGCGGACGAAGGCTTTACAGCGGCTTTAATTGAAGGCTCGGTTTTTCTTTGCGACATCCTCATGCTTTTTGTGGCGATTTTCTTGTACCAAAAGAATCTTGTCACTTTCAACGCCGCCGTGATTTCTGTCGCAGCGCTTTTCAGCTCCTTTGGGCCTGTCGTTGCGGTTGCCAGGCTCGGCTCTTCTCTTTCAAAGACTGTCGCTTCAGGAAAACGCGTTCTCGACCTGCTCGACGAAAAACCGCTTGTGCCTGTCGTGGAATCTGGTGAAAAAATCACAAATTATACAGGCGCAGAATGTGAGAATGTGAGCTTTGCCTATGATGAAGAAAAAATCCTTTCAGGCATTTCACTTTCTTTCCCCAAAAACAAAATCATCGGTATTCAAGGAAAAAGCGGCTCTGGAAAATCAACGCTTCTAAAGCTTTTCATGCGCTTTTGGGATGCAGATTCTGGAAGCGTAAAAATCAGCGGAATGGAGATTCAAACAATCAACACGGCTGATTTACGAAAAACCGAAAGCTATGTGACCCAGGAAACAATGCTTTTCCACGACACAATCGAAAACAATATCCGAATCGCAAAACTGGATGCCAGCCGCGAGGAAATTGTCTCCGCCTGCAAAAAAGCGTCGGTGCATGATTTTATCCAAAGTCTCCCGAACGGCTACGAAACAAAGGTCTCTGAACTGGGGGAAAATTTTTCGGGCGGGGAGAGGCAGCGGCTTGGGCTTGCGAGGAGTTTTCTGCACGGAAGTGGTTTCCTTCTTTTGGACGAACCGACGAGCAACCTTGATTCCTTCAACGAAAGAATCATTCTGGACTCGGTGAAGGTGGAATCAAAAGAAAAAACGATCGTTCTGGTTTCGCACCGCGAATCCACGCTTAAAATCTGCGATGAAATACACAAAATCGAAAACGGAAGAAAAAGTTAGGTGGTGGCCGAACAAAATCGCCCACCTTGGAGAAATGTATGAAAATATCAAAACCTTTTTGGATTGCGCTTGGATTTGTCGCCCTTGCCCTCGGCGCAATCGGCGTACCTTTGCCGCTTTTGCCGACGACACCATTTCTGCTCCTTGCGGCGTTCTGCTTTGCAAAAGGCTCTCGCCTGCTGGACGCCTGGTTCAAGTCCACGAGGCTCTACAAAAATCATCTTGAAAGTTTCGCCACGAACCGGGCGATGACCTTAAAGACAAAACTCTGCATTCTTTTGCCGGCGACTTTTATGCTTGCCCTTGCGTTTCTTGGAATGAGCCAGAAAGACAGCACAGGCACAAGAATCGGCCGGGTAACGGTCGTCATTCTTTTGATTCTGAAATACCTGTATTTCTTTACGAGAATACAGACGGTTAAGGCAGGTGAAAAAGCAAGCGTTGTAAGCGAGTTTGCGAGGCAAGCATCGCAGGCGGCGTGTGAGCCCGCAGAGGGGGTAGGCGGCGCGCGGTTCAGGCACAGCCTTCACCGAGACTCGCCTACAAACTCACCTCGTGAGTTTGTTCGCTATCGCGACCGGCTCCCTAGGGAGTGACTTCCCCCGTATGAAAATGGCAATCGAAGAAAAGAGGGCTGGGGAATGGCGGACGGTGCTTTTCATGATTCAACTTTACTGCAAGGGAAGGCATAAAAATCATCTCGCGTTCAAAAATCCTGAAAAGCTCTGCGAGGAATGTAAAAGTCTTGCACAGTATGTTCGCGAGCGGGTGGAAAAATGCCCTTTTATGGAGACAAAGACTTTCTGCTCGGCCTGCCGCGTCCACTGCTACAGGGCGGTGATGCGGCAGAAAATCCGCGAAGTCATGCGGTTTTCAGGGCCGAGAATGCTTTTCTACCATCCGGCTCTTGCTGTAAGGCATGTTGCAACGACAATCAAACTTAAAACCGGGAATAAAAACCAAAAATTCAACAACAAATAAATCGAGGAAAAAATGAAACTGATTCAATTTATAAATCTGGGTGGACCGATAAACTGGGTGCTTGCAGCGCTTCTTTGCTTTTGCTTCTGTCAGTGTCTTGAAAGGGCTCTGTATTTTTTCCAGACGCGGAAGGGATCAAAAGGCGATGTGCTTTTAAGGCTTAGAGAAAAAATGGCCGGCTCTGAAAGCCTTGATGAAAAAGGCAAAATGAAAAAATTCAACGCTGAATGCTCGATTTTATATTACGAGATGAACCGCGGCCTTTGGTTTTTGAATTTTATCAGCTCGGTCGCGCCTTCGCTCGGTCTTTTGGGTACAGTTACGGGACTTATCGGTGCGTTTTCAAAGCTTTCACAGGCGGGGGCAAACGTGAACATTCATGATTTGTCCGGCGGCATCTGGGAAGCCATGCTCACCACGGCGTTTGGCATGATTATTTCGATTCCGTCGCTTTTGTGTTACCGCACGTTCAAAAGAATCATCGAAAAGCGTCTTCTGGCAATGAGCTTATACGAAGAAGCAGAATCTTGAGAATCGGGAAGTGAAAGGGCACTGTCATGATGAATCTAGATTTTTTAAAACATAACGAGGAAGAGCTTTCAATCAACATTACTTCGATGATTGACGTGATTTTCATTCTTCTGATTTTTTTTATGGTCTCTACGCAGTTCAAAAAGGCTTCGCTTCCGCTTGATTTACCCCGGAGCGGAGAAACTGCTGAAAGCGAAGAGGAGAACAATACAAAAGTGCTGGCCGTTAATGCCAGCCAGATGGACCTCGACGGAAAAATCATCACGTTGGAGGAGCTTGAAGGTGTGCTTTCAAAAATGTACGCCGAAAACCAGAATTTAGCACTTTCCCTTGAATGCGAGCGCACCGTGGATTTTGAGCGCGTTGTTCAGATTCTCACAAAAATTCAGAATGCCGGAATCAGCCGAATAGGAATCGTTCATGAAAGCCTTGAAGATTGAATTGACTTGCGGAAAAAAACGCTGGATTTACTCTGCCGTTTTTACATCTTTTTTTATCTCTGCCATTTTGGTTTTCCCATTCTGGAACTTTCATAGCGGGATAAGTTCTGCTCCAGAAGCAGGTTCTGCGAACACGGTTTCGATTGTGAGCGTCAAAAAAAGGAAGAAAGCGGCTCCTTTCCAGAAAATCGAAAAAAAAATCAGCGTACCGAAGGAGCATATAATTCCGAGGAAACAGATACTTGAACAGCCCGTCGAAGAAAAGGTGGAAAAAACAGAACAAACCGTTGAGGAAACAGCTGCAGAAACAGTTCCCGCTGAGGAACTTGACGCTGATATGGTAACTGCCGAATCTTCTGTAGAAAATGTTTCAGCAGAGCCTGCGCTTTCCGATTCAGAGAAAAAGGCTCGCGCAACCTACAAATCGTACGCCCTCGGCCGGATTGCCTCTAAAAAAATATATCCCTATGCCGCGCGGTCGAAAGGCCTTGAAGGTAAAGTCCGCGTCCGCATCGTCATAAATCCAGACGGGAACGTGACAGAAACAGAACTGCTTGAAAAATGCGGGCATGAAGTTTTGAATGAAGCCTGTCTTTCTGCGATACAAAAAGCTGCCCCATTCAAAAAAATGCCTCCCGGACATAAAAGCCTTACGCTCACCTTCGTCATGGATTTTTCCCTGAAAGAGAGGCACCGGTAGCCTCCATCCTGCTGATTTTCTTTCTGCTCTGGGTTTTCTAAACGGTGCAGAATTATAGCAATATGGGTGCCACCCGGCTTCGCAGCTTGATTGTTCCTCTTAAAACACATACCGCGCCTTGAGGTAGCCGCTGGTGGAGTCTTTGTACTCTCCGTACGTGCCTGCTTCTTTTCCTTCATTAAAAATTAGTAAAAAAAGATTCTTTTTTATAAAATTTTATATTTTTTGTTAATCTTTTACATAATATAAGTATAAATGGATGATACTATGAAAAGATATGAAGTTCAGAAAGATACAGTTGATATGTTCTTGAAGGCCTATTATACATGGCGTAATGAGCCTAGAGATGACGAACTTGGTGAGCCCTTTGAGAATAAAGAGCTTTTTGATAAACTTAGCAAAATTTTTTCTGTAAAAGTAAAATATACTAAAGGCGGCGCTTTTATAGAATATCCAAACGCTTATGTTAAGTTTCTTAAAATGGACTATTACGATAGAAAGACTTCTTTCAAATATAAGTTTCGTCAGTGGGTATATGATAGAGGTATTTTTAAGAGTGGACAGTATCTTTTTAAGATTCTTGATTTTACAAATTACCCA
>JAILRG010000005.1 GCA_024698325.1 Treponema sp. | reverse complement strand
CCCTGCTCTGTCACGCGCACACGGTCCGAGCCAACATCCAGCGTATAGAGGCCTTTGAGCATCCGCTGAGTCTCGGGGTCGTAGACGTATGCATGGTCTTCGTCGTCGTAGTATGCGCCATACTCGACATGGCGCGAAATTCCTGCATTCACCGCAATTTCGTCAATCGCGCAGTCGTCGGCGGGATCAGTTCCCTTGTAGACACTTTCGATCCTGAGCGCAATCTGCGAGTAGCGCTTGCTGTATTCATTGATGGTGATGTACTGGGCGACCGGGGTATCCGCAAGCTGCCACTTGATTGCCTTCGACTTCTCGCCGTCTAATATAAGCGTGATATCCTTAGGGCGGTTGTTGGCCCAGTAATAGGCCAGGTTCCCGAAGCCGCTTTTTATGCAGATAAACTTGAGCGAAACAGGCTCCTTAAGCGTGAGCGTAATCTGCTCGCCGATTCCGTCACCCGAGTTCCCCTCAACCCAGCTCGTCCAGTGTCCGTTGCTGGCATTCTGCGCGGCGTACTTTCCGCCAGCTGCATCAAGCTCGCTTGTCGCAGTGATTTCCTGCACAATACCGGTCTCCGGCTCAAACTTCACTTCCGAAGACTTTGTGCAGGAAGCAAGCATCGCAAACACCAGCGCGAGATCCACACACAGAAGCATCGTCTTTTTCATTATACCATTCTCCTTTTTTCGATTTCTGCGGTCTTCCGGCGCTGTATGCCGTCACTTCCTACCAGTCGCAGGCGGCTTCTAAAATCCGTGCAAAAGACTCAAGTCCGGCTTTGTCAGCTTCCGTAAAGCGACCGGTGAGCGGGCTGTCGATGTCAAGCACGCCGGTTATGCGTCCGTCCCTGTCATGCAGCGGCACGACAATTTCAGAAGCAGAGGCTGCATCGCAGGCAATGTGGCCGGGAAAGGCATGCACATCTTTTACAAGCTGCGTCTTGTTTTCCGCTACAGCCGTGCCGCACACTCCCCTCCCGACCGGAATGCGGATGCAGGCGGGCTTTCCCTGAAAAGGAGCCAAAAGCAGATAGTCTTCTTCTTGCAGCGTGTAAAAGCCCGCCCAGTTGATGTCGGGCAGAGCTTGCCAGAGCAAGGCGG
The DNA here is from genome assembly GCA_024698325.1 of Treponema sp. GTDB lineage: Bacteria > Spirochaetota > Spirochaetia > Treponematales > Treponemataceae > Treponema_D. The sequence continues at coordinate 5,923 of JAILRG010000005.1, read as the reverse complement.
CGGCGTTTGCCATATTCGGCACCGGATGGCGCTCCCCTTCGGTAATGCCTGCAAGCTGCTTGCAGAGCTCATCGTACTGTACAGCCATAGTCATTGCGCACTACCACTCAACCACACGAGGAGCCGTCGTAAAGCTTGCGAATGTCGCCTTTGCGCTCTTAAAGTACAGCACCTCGGTATTGTCATCATCGGGAGAATACATCGCCTTAAGGTCCGGGTAATGCTCAAGCATGTCTGCCTTTGCCTCACGGCGGTCATCGCGGACAAGCTCGCCTGAAACACGCAGCCATTCGCCGCCCTTTACGCAGCAAAGCTCTACACGCGGATTTGCCTGAATCTGCTTCGAGACAGATTTTACCTTTCCGGTCTGAATGTAAAGCTTTCCGTCAAACACATTTACGGTACCAAACGGACGCACGCGCGGCTGGCCGTCCTCCACAGTTGCAAGGAAATACGTTCCGCACGCTTTGATAAAATCATACACTTCGTTCATACTGAGCCTCCAGTTGTGAAATATCTATAATCAGACAAAACATTGTCATGCTTTTTTCTCCAGCAAGGCTTTTCTCATTTCAAGACCTTTTTTATACGCTCTATGCCTTTTTGCGCATCCTTATCGCCAAGCTCAGCAGCTTTCTTATAATAGCCGACTGCCTTGTTAAGGTCGCGGGTTAGTCCGTGTCCGCCTTGCTCGTACAGTAAGCCGATTCTGTAATATGCCATCCCCTTTCCCATTTCTGGAGTAGATTTCTGCGCAGCATATAGTTCAAAGGCTTCCGCTGCTTTCGCCCATTCGCGCTCACCAGCTTTCCCAGTAGTGTACAAAACGGCAAGCATGTACAGGCCGTTCACATCCTTTTGCGAGGCAGCTTTTTCCGCCCAAAAGAACGCCTTTTTATAGTCCGTCACCGGGCTTCCATCCCCGCCATAATACAGACGCGAAAGCACACCCTGAGCCATACTCATGCCACTTTCTGCGGATTTTTCATAATAGTTGATTGCCTCAAGCAGGTTCTTTTCCGTACCCTGCCCATAGTGACAGGCTTGCGCAAGGAAGTAGTACGCAGCCTTTTCGCCCATATCGGCGGCTTTTTTATAATAAGCAAACGCATTTACGTAGTCTCCTCGGCTGTATGCCTTTCCCGCCTTGGTGAATATATCGGTGGCAGTTTCCTTTACCGGCGCGGGGGTAGCAGGCGCAGACTTTGTAGCGGGAGCAGGAGCAGACCTCGCGGTAACAACGGGCTGAGACTTTGGCGCAGGCTTTGGCGCGGGAGCCGGTGCAGGCTTTACAACAGCAACTGCAGCCTCTGTTTCCACCGGCACCGCTTTGCGGGGAGAAGCTCCTTTCGGAAGACTTAATTTTGCAATCTGCTTGTCATCTAGCGGAATGCCAAGCTTATCGCAGAGCTTTATCGTAAGCTCGTCTATGGCGCACCCCTGCACCAAAAATACGTCCGAAAGGTTTGTGCGCCCATCGCTTGTGGCGGCAACGCGCACCTGAGCGGTCGTAAGGTCGGTCAGCTTGATGTTCATCACATACACGCCGGAATGCTTGCGCACGCTTGATGACAGTTCCAGCCCTGCGCTCACAAGCTTTCCAAGCTCTATCGTCATATCCTGATCGCGCAGAATGCTTTCGCTCTTTCTCTGCTGCTCAATCACATGATTTTCGTTCGTGCTGTCAACGATTCCCCTGAACGGCGTATACTCGCTTAAGTTAGCAATGAGCTTGTCACGGATTTGCTCTGCGACACCGGCGCTTTCTTCACGGGGTATGTTCTCCAGCTCTGGCCCTGCAACCTGCAGTGTGGCATTGAGCACAGAATCAGAAGCAATCTTTTTCTTTGCGGCAAGCGGAAGAACAAAAAGAACGGAAACAGCAAAGCTTGCAAGCAGGCGGCGAAACAAAACGTGAGCAAAAATAGTCATGCACTTAGTATAGTGTAAAGCGGCTGAAATGTAAAATAAAGCGGCAGGAGCGAACCGCTCGGAGCAAACCACTCCGTCCGCGCAGGGGCACGGACGAGACTCGCTTTCGCCGCTGCGCCACTCGCGGTCTTCCCGCTTGCCTAGGGCAAGCGGTCGCTCTAGGCTCCCGCGCAGGGGCGCGGGAGAGACTCGCTAAAATTGCTCGCTTACTCGCAATTTTCCCGCCAGCCTTCGACCGGCGGTCGCTCGCTATGTTCTTGCAAAGCGCAAAAGAACGATGCTTATCGCAACAAAAAGGAATACAGGGAACCAGGCACCCATAAAGGGCGAGATATACTCAAACTTTGCAAGCAGCATCGTAATCATCTGTGACACATAAAACAGCACCGCCGCGCTGATGCAGCTTGCAAGACTTGTCAAAAGAACGTTTTTGCGCGTCTTTCCGCTCAACCCCACCGACAGGAACACGACTATAAAGAGGATGAACGGGAATGCGAATTTCTTGTAGTACTCACTGCGTGCTTCTCCACTCGGCAGTCCCGTGCGCTGCAAATGCTCAATGTATTCACGGGCTTCTGAGGCGCTTACAGTCTCTACGCTTATCGTATTATTGCGGAACGTTTCCGGCGGCTCCGTTAAAAGCGCGGTTATGTCGCGGGAAGGCGGCTGAATGACCATGCCTTCATCTTTTACCGTGTACTGCGTGGCACCGGAAAGCACCCAGCGGTCTTCTCGCCAGAGCGCGCTGTCAGCACGTATTACCGCCTTAAGGCTCTTGTCTTCGTTACGTACCACAAGGTACAGGGCAAACAGCCGCTGCGCATCGTCATCGTAAAAGTCCGCCTTGTAGATGAGTCTGCCGCCTTCGCCAAGCACAACGATCTTATCGTTGTTCAGGCTTTTCTCCTTATTCAGCACCGATGTCTGCAGCTCAGTTTTCTGCGCATACGTAGGCACTACCAGCGCATCCTCAAAGAAAAACAAGCCAATACTCATCAAAAATGAGAAAATAAGCAGCGGAAGGGTAAAATTGATGAGCGGGACTCCAGAGGCAAACACGGCAACAAGCTCGTTGTTCGCATAAAAATCACTCAGCGAGTACGAAACGGCAAAAAGGACGGCAAGCGGAGTCGCATACCAGACTGTTTTGGGAAGATACAGGAGTTCAATTTTTGCAACAGTCCCCATCGGCACCTGATTTGAGATATAGCTCCACAAATTCATCAGCAAATCGACCAGCCCCAGCACAAGCGCAAAAAAAGCGAGCGCTCCAATAAAAAGCGGAATGAATTTCTTAAAAAGGTACAGTACGAGGGTCACACCCACACTCCTATTTTCGTCCGAGCAAGGCGTAGAAGAACAGCCCCGCACCACCGATGACCAGATTCGGAAGCCACATCAAGATAACGCCGTTAGTGCCGCTTCTGCTACCGAAAATCTGCCCGAGAATCATCATCGCCCAGTATGCCACGGAGATAAAAAGCCCGATGATAAGCCCGATTGTCTGTCCGTTATGCTTTCCGAAAAGCAGGGCCAGCGGAAGCGCCAGAATCGCAAAGAAAATCGAGCCGAACGGAATCGAAAACTTCTTGTTGTACTCAAGCTTGTATTTATTCAAATCCTTCGGCTTAACGTCGTCGCGTTTTTCCATCTGTTTGATTTCGCGGTGCAAGTCAAGCGATGTCATTTCGGCAGGGCGCACCTTTGTGTTGCTGTCAAAAAAAGAAGACGCAAAAATATTCAATAGGAGTGATTTTGCTGAAAGAACGTCATAATCCTGCTTTTTTGCCTTATCCAGAAACATAACCGTGGGGTTTTCCATCTGAATTGCCATAAGCACTCCCGGCGCGGCAGCTTTTTTTGCGACAGAGTTTTGAGCAACAATGATGCGCTGACCGCCGTCGCTGTCAGTGTCGAAAAATACCATGTCGCTCACGTTCTCGCCGGAAACCTGTCCGATTACGAGCGTCTTGTCGTTCGTGCGCTTGATTGAGTTTGACTCAAGCTCTACGGCGGGATTCGACGTAAGGATGGTGCGCTGCAGGCGGTTGTACTTGATGGTGCCAAGAGGAAGCAGGTAGTCATTCACGAAAAATGACACAATCGAGATGAAAATGCCCAGTACAAATACCGGCACCAAAAGCACCTTATAGCCCTGCCCGCTTGCGCGCAGAATAAGCACTTCGTTTTCGCTTACCAGTCGGCCAAGGCACATCAAAAAGCCCACGAGCGTAGCAAACGGCGCCGACTGCGCGATGATGAACGGAAGCGAATAGAGGATGAGGCGCATAACGTCGATGACCGGGACGCGCTTTTTCAAGATGTTTTCCGCAAGCAGAAGAATCTGGTTTACGAAAAAGACCATAAAGAAAAACAGGAACGCAATAAAAAAATAGAGGAAGAGTTCCTTAGAAAGATAGCGCACCAGTACGAACCGGTTTACGCCGTTTTTTTCCTGCAGTCTTACGGCAGAAGAAAGGCGCGTAAGCCCCATCTTTTGAAAAAGATGCGAAAGGCCGGAGCCAACCGCATTCAGCAGGTTAAAGCCTGCAAGGGCATGTGACAGCCCTTCTGTAAGAGAACGTATGCTTTTTACAGTGTCTTCTATGCGGTGCATGGCGTACGGCGTGCCAGTCCTATGCGCCCGCTACGCCGGTTGAGCCAAAGCCGCCTGCGCCGCGCTCGGTTTCGTCAAGGCTTGCAACCGGCATAAAGCAGCCGGTCGTCACAGGGGCAACGACAAGCTGGGCAATGCGGTCTCCATTGTTAATCGTAAACGGCTCGCTTCCAAGGTTAATCAGAATTACTTTGATTTCGCCGCGGTAGTCACTGTCGATTGTGCCGGGTGTATTCAGAACCGTAACACCGTTCTTTGCGGCAAGCCCGCTGCGGGGGCGCACCTGAATCTCATAGTCCTGTGGAATTGCAACACAAAGGCCGGTAGGCACTAAGGCTCGTTCCAGAGGCTTAAGGGTAACAGGTTCTGAAAGCAGTGCGCAAATATCACAGCCGCAAGCTCCACTCGTCTTGTATACAGGAAGCACGGCACCAGTTGAAACCGTGCAGGGGATGTTCACTTGATTCATGCGGCTATTGTAGCAGATTACCAAGCCTACCGTCCAGAGCAAGCGTCGGAGAGATAAAGCAGGTAAAGCCATGCGAAGCACAGCCTGAAAGCGCATGATGTACAAGGCTATCTGACGAAGCGTATTCAAGGACAAACATCTGTACTCCCGCATTTTTCACTTGTTCCAGATAGGAAACAAAATATTCGGTCTCCGAAGCCTTCTGTTTTTCAAAACGGTCTGTATCATAATTTGCGATACGCGTAAAAACGGTCTCCTGATTTACACTCTCTATGAGGGAAGCCTTTCCGTCCTCAATCAGGGCAGAGACAAACACATCACCGCCGTTTATCATGCATGGCTTTCCATACGTGTCAGAAAGCGACGTCAGAATGGAAACAAGGCCATTGTAGATTTCACTCGTGTTGTAATGGTAATACACGTCGCAGTTATCTAAAAAAAGGCCGTCAACGCCTTTGTCAAAAAGCTCTTTTGCAAGCGTTCCTACGACATAGGCTTGCCAGCCTTCATCAGAAACATCTGCCCAGTATTCACCGGGCCAGTTTTCGTATTCTCTGAGCGCGATATGCGCAAACTGTGCATAGTACGGCCGCCAGTCTTCAAGCGAACCGATGCTCAAGTACGCATAGATGCGATGCCCCGTCTGCTTAAAAAAGGCAATGTCAGCCGCCGAAAGATTCTCACATTCAAGCACGGAAAGCGAAAACAGCCCCGGAGTCTGCAAAAGCTCAGTCACCCGAGACGGCTTGGCACCGATAAACACACCATAATCAGCATACGAAACGCTTACCGAGCCTGTCTGGGAAGAAAGGCCGCTTTCAGTTGAGCAGGAAACGCTCAGCAGGCAAAAAAGCAGACCTGAAAATAAAAGAAACTGTCTCATGCGGATAAGTATACTAAAAAAA
>JAILRG010000034.1 GCA_024698325.1 Treponema sp. | reverse complement strand
TGAATACATGCACGTAATTGTTTACTGTTGTACCTTCTGTTTTATCGGAATTATGTTTGACCGAATTTTGCAGTCGGTTGGAAAAACAATATATACAATGTTCTCTCAGCTGACTGGTGCAATCACAAATATTATTCTTGATCCGATTTTGATTTTTGGTATTGGACCTTTCCCAGAGATGGGAGTTTACGGAGCGGCACTTGCAACTGTTATCGGGCAGTTTGCAAGTCTCTGTGTTTCATGCAGCGCAAATCTGCTTAAGAACCATGAGGTTGTCTTCAGCCTCAAAGGCTTCCGTCCGGACGGAAAAATCATCAGCAACATTTACAAAATTGCAGTCCCTTCTATTATATTGACTTCTATAACTTCAGTTACGACATATTTTATGAACCTGATTATCGGTGCTTTCAGCACAACTGCAATTGCTGTTTACGGTTCTTACTTCAAATTGAACAGCTTTATCTTCATGCCGGTTTTCGGTTTGAACAGCGGAGTTGTTCCAATTATCGCATACAACTACGGGGCAAAAAACAAACAGCGCATTTACCGTGCCATTTTCCTTTCTATTATTTCGGCATGTACAATAATGTTCGTTGGCGTTACAATTTTTGAGTTTTTCCCTCACCTTCTGCTGGGACTTTTCAGCGCCTCAGATTCAATGCTTGCGATTGGAGTTCCAGCCCTGCGCCTGATTGCACCAAGCTTTATGGGAGCCGCAATCGCTATTTCCCTTTCAAACGTTTTTCAGGCTTTTGGAAAGGCCATTTACAGTATGACAGTTTCCCTGATTCGTCAGATTTTTGTTCTTCTGCCGGTTGCCTACCTCTTCTCTCTTACCGGCAACCTGAACATGGTATGGCTCTGCTTCCCAATTGCCGAAGTATTTGCCCTTACACTTTCAATTTTATACTACAGAAGAATTAACAGAAAAATCATTAGTAAGTTGTAAATTTAATATAAAAAAAAGTGCCGTCGCAAAACCTGCGTGGCACTTTTTTTTATCTACCTTAAACTTTTTAATGATTTTTATGCTGCAAATCCTTGGCTTACACCCTGAATCTCATGGAGTTTTTCCAAAGTCTTTCCGCTTTCAATAGCATTTTTAGCCATTTCATAACCTTCCTTAAGATTCTTAGCTTTACCGCAAAGATACAAAACAGCTGCAGAGTTCAGACAAACAGCTTCCTTGATTGTCTTTCTTCCACCACCCTGTAAAACTTCCATAGCAAGGGCTGCATTGTCAGCTCCGCTTCCACCCATAAGTTCATCCTCCTTACAGCCGTTTATGCCAAACTTAGCAGGATCAATAACATATCGGTGTTCATTACCTTTTTCATCAATCTGGAAAACATCAGTAGGAACGCAAGGGCTGATTTCATCATAACCGTCACGGGAATGAATAACCATAACACGTTTAGCACCAAGACCTTTTGCAGCATGAGCATAAGGCTCAAGTAAATCTTCAGAATAAACTCCAAGAACCTCATATTCTGCCCCGGCCGGATTCAAAAGAGGACCAAGCACATTAAAAATTGTTTTAATTCCAAGTGCCTTACGCACAGGAGCCGCAAAGCGCATTGCCGAATGATAAACCGGTGCCATCAAAAATCCAAAGCCAGTTTCTTCTATTAATCCTGCGGTCTGAGCAGGCTTGGCCATAATCTTAATTCCAAGATTTTCAAAGAAATCAGCAGCCCCTGACTTTGAACTTACAGCTCGGTTTCCGTGTTTTGCAACAAACTGCCCGCAGCTTGCGCAAACCAGAGCTGACAAAGACGAAATATTAAAGCTTCCCTTACAATCGCCGCCGGTTCCTACAATTTCAGCAAGCCCGTGCTGTTCAAGAGGGAACTTTGTCTTTTTCTTCAAAATCGCGCTGGCACAGCCAATCATTTCGCTTGTAGCAATGCCCTTACTTGCCATTGCCACAAGAATTGCCGACATAACACGCTCATCCATAGATCCGTCAGTTACGTTTTCCATAAAGAAAGCAGCCTCTTCCTCTGTCAAATCTTCCTTTGCAATCAGTTTGTTCAGATAAGCCGCAACATCAAGATTCTCTCGACGGTAATTCAAAAATGCCTTAAAAATATTGTCGCCCATCTCGCTGGCAATGCTTTCCGGATGGAACTGAACGCCTTCAATCACCATAGTTTTGTGGCGGATTCCCATAATATCACCATCAGAGGCGCGGCAGGTAACCTCAAAATCAGAAGGCAGACTAGCCTCGTCAATTACCAGCGAATGATAACGGGTGTATTTTCCACCTTTTCCCGTAATTCTGAAAAGTCCGCGCCCGTCACTTGTCATTTCTTCAACAATTCCATGACGTATAAACTTTGCACCAACAATCTTAGCGCCAAAAGCAGCACCAATCGCCTGATGGCCCAGACAAATTCCAAGCACAGGCACTTTTCCTGCAAAATGGCGGATTGCCTCAATACTGATTCCAGCTTCTTGTGGAGTTCCTGGCCCAGGTCCCACAACAAGAAAATCCGGTTTAGCAGCTTCCAGTTCTGCAAGTGAAGATTCCTCCGAACGGAAAACCCGAACTTCATCCCCGCTTACACGCTCCAGTGCCTGCACAATATTAAAAGTAAAACTGTCCTTGTTATCAATAAATGCTATCATAAAAATCCTCCTGCTATATCTTTAAAAGGGGGAAGTCTTTCCCTACCGATAATCGAAAATCCGTTAAAAATCGAGCTGCGACAGCGGGTCGATTTAGGATTATCGATAATACGGTTCGCCACGAGACTAGCGAGTGGCGCGCACTTCCTCCTATTTTTCTACTTTTTCCAGAACCGCTCTCAAAGCTCCCAGCTTTTCGTTGGTTTCCTGCCATTCCCGATCCGCATTCGAATCGTACACAATTCCACCGCCAGACTGCAAAGACCAGACCTTACCCTGCTTAAGGGCACAACGGATTGCAATGCAAAAATCAAGATCTCCGTTACTCTGAATATAACCAACCGCACCTGCATAAAAACGACGCTTAGTTTTTTCAAGGCGGCTCAAAATCTGAATCGCACTGATTTTTGGAGCACCGCTTACTGTTCCTGCCGGGAAAGCAGCCCTCAAAACCTGAATCGGCTTGAAGCCTGGTGCAACCTTTCCCTGAACATCTGAAACAATGTGCATTACATGACTGAAAAGCTCTACTTCCATAAAGCGGGTAACTTCAACGCTTCCGTTGGCACAGACTCTTCCCAGGTCATTTCGGGCAAGGTCAACCAGCATCAAATGCTCAGCCCTCTCCTTTCCGTCATTCAAAAGCTCATTCTTCAAAGCTTCGTCCTCGGCATTGTTCTTTCCACGGCGGCGGGTTCCGGCAATAGGTCGGATTGAAGCCATGCCCTCGCGCACACGAACAAGACTTTCCGGACTTGAACCAATCAGCTGCATGTCACCGAAATCTATATAGAAGAGATAGGGGCTTGGATTTACAGCCCTGAGACGACGATAGATTTCCAGGGCAGAATTGTCACACTCCAGCTGGAGCCGGCGGCTTGGAACTGCCTGCAAAAGATTTCCCGCGATGATTTCTTTTTTGATTGCCTCGACCTTTTCTTTGTACTCGCGCTCGCTCTGCTCAAGGTTTGTGATTGTTCGGACTTCACATGGCTCTTCAGGAGCCGAAAGATAGGAGAAATCCATGTCGTTGAGTCGTTTTTTCAAATCAGAAACGGCCTTGTCCAAATCAATCTGATGCTCATTGTAATTAAGGGCAAAAATGTGAAGTTTTTCGGTGAAATGGTCAAAAACTACATAAATGTGGCCAGCAACGAATTCACTCTCAGGGATGTGAAGCTCGTCTGTCTGAGCTGACATCATGATTGTGTCACAGCGGGCAGAAAACTCGTAGCTCAGGTAGCCCAGGCCGCTTGTGGGAACAGGAATGGTATTCTGACTTTCATTTCCTTCTTCGTCCCGGACTAGGCTCATGTCGTTTTGCTGGGCGACATACAAAAGGGCATCCAGAATGTCAGGGGTGTGCAAGACCCGGCTTCCCGGTGCAATAGTTTCGCCAGTCGTATTTTTTTCTTTATAAGGAAGGCGACGGCCGTCAATCAAAAAGGCAACGCCTTCTTCGTCCTGAACAATCCGGAAAGCCGGCTCAAGAAGAAGAATTGAATATCGCTCACGTCCTCGGGCAAAACTTGCGCTTTCAAGAATTGCGTTTGCTCCGATTTTTCTTGCTAAGCTGAATGGTGTGTATCTGTCGGATGGAAGTGAAAAATATATTGAATCTGTTCGTGTCATAAAACCTCCATTAAAGCACTGCCGTTTGGGGATTCAGGCAAAAAGCGGTGCCGCTCATAATGTTTCTACTAATA
>JAILRG010000021.1 GCA_024698325.1 Treponema sp. | reverse complement strand
GTTTTTAAAAAAGCGGCACTATCCGTACACCATTAAAACTGGACTTCCGGTAGTGACCGGGGAGCCGGTTGTGCATGATGACCACTTTGCAATCTGGGTGAAAGAAAACGCTGACGAGAAAAAACAGGCGTTTCTTGCCTACGAAAAGCCTGATTCTACCGGTACTCAGGCAGCACCAGTTACTGTGGCGACGGCTCCCGAGGTGACAGAAGTAATTCCGAAACGGGCGCGGCATTCGGTACGGGGAAAAGTTGTGCGAACAGGTTTGCAGCAGGTGGCGCTTTCAGCCGGGCAGAGAAAACTTGCCGCAGGTTTTGTGGCGGGCTTTTTGTTTGTTGCCTTGTTCTGCTTTGTTGTGTCGCTAATACTGTAACATGAATACGAAAAGATGACTTCTTTAGGGGGACAGCGTATGACAATCAAGTGTCGTGAGGCGGCGGAGAAATGAGTACCGATGCTAGTCTCGAAAATAAGCTGGTACTGCTGGAAGCTTCCAGGCAGGATTTTGACAGGCAGCTTGAATCATTTGCATATGAGCGTGCGCGCGAACTGAATAAGGCGTTTGTGTGGAGCGAAGAAAACAAAGCCCGCTTCCGGGAGCTAGACGAATTCTTGCGCGAAAAGCAGCGGCTTTTGTACCGCACTGTGGAGTCAGCGCTTGCCTCTGCAAAGAACGCGGTACAGGCAGAGCCTGATTTTTTAGGCGGCGAAGTGGAGATAAAGGGGCGGCTTATGATTTCCGACCCCTACAACGAAGCGCTTATACTTCCCGGGCTTTCGGAGCCGGTGTTTTCTGCGATGGTCGTGCGGGCAAATCGCTGGACGTATGATCTCTCCTGCTCAACGTATCATCCTCTGGAGCCGTATGACGGAGAGATGGCAGAAAATGCTTGTTATTTTCCGGAAGGCAGCAGGAACGCAATGCAGGTCTGTTACGCATTTTACGCGCTTTTTGGCTCCCGTATGTTTGCGTTTCAGGATTTGCTGAATCTTAACCGGGAGCTTTTCACCTGTTCGGTGAGGATGGAAAATCACTTTTAGGCGAAGAGGCGACGCAATGCATTTTTGTAGACGATGGCTGAAGCCGCTTTTATACTGAGGATAATAAAAACTGTTTGACAGGGATATTTATGCGAACGACAAAATCTGTAATTGCAGTGCTTGCTTTTTGCTCAGCTTTTTTCTTGTTCATAGGCTGTGCAAGTACAGATCATCATACATACACAAAAGAAAACACGCTCCTGTATGAAAACGGCGAGCTTTCTACTCATGTCGAAAAAACAAGTACGGACGGAAAGGAGCCTGTAGAAAAAACGCTGTATCTTAAAGGGAATCCGCGCTCTGCACAGCAGAAAAAAAAGTCACAGCAGACTGACGATGAGCTTCTGAGCCGAGCACTCGAATCATATTATGAGTATTACAACTCGCTGACAGAGGAGGCCAGAAATACAGACTATGCGTTCATTTCTACAGAGGAAATCCAGGTCGACAGCACAATCGACAAATCATATACCGCGTATGCGCTGTTAGGTCGTCCTCTGGTGATTGCAGGTTCTACGGCATTTAGTCTTTGTAAATGCTCAGTCTATGCTGTAGGTAACGTGATTGTTGGCTGGATATTTCCATTTCAGTTTGTAATGCCAGCCCAAGACAGGAAAGATTTCTCTTTTGATTTTAAGGTCGTTGCTCCGTCATTTTCCAAGACGTTTGAACGAGCCAGAGCTGCCCGCGAGAAAGCCCGTGTAAAGGACTATCCCGAATATTTCCATCGGTTTACAGAAAATCACATGGTCGTGCAGACTTCAAAAAGCGAAATCACAAATAAAACGTCGGCAGATGAAAAGACGGTCAGGGTCATAGCGAAAGATTCGATGGAATATGATAACAAGCTGTCTGTTTCTGCATCTGCCGTCGCCGATGCGTATACAACATTTTCCGTTGTCGACGTCATTGGAACCAGCATAACAATTCCCATAGCGGCCGCATGCTGGGTTGGAGGCATTGCGCTCGGTATTCCCTGTGCACTCTTTATGGGTGCCTGCGAAATGCTTTCAGACTGAATGTAATGCTCAAAAAAAACGGTCGCTACGCTTTTTCAAGGCACAGCGGATTCAGCTTTTTTGTGACGGAGCTTCCGTCGCTGCATACAAAGCGCACGGTGATGAAGCTGTCGGCAAAGGTTGCTCTGCCGCTATTTAGAAGCGCCTTATCACGTTCTTTCCATGCGCGCGTGTCTTTCAGCTCAGTAACAACGCCGATGCATCTCTCTTCTTTACAAACGGTTACTGCCATGCCTTTTCGAAACGGATGTGGAATCGAAATGTAAGGGAGTGATTCAGGCGGATATTCTTCCGGTAGCGTAAAGGCGAGCGTGAGCGTTTCAATGTCGCGCCGTGTAAATGTGTGCTTAAGCGTTGAAAGATAGTTGTTTACGGTTTTTGAGGGAATCAGGAAGCCCGCCATGTACTTCCGCACAGAGCTTCTTCCCGGAATGTGCCGCACAAGCGTGCGGAACGAGTCGATCGAAGAAGCCTTCTCGGGGTGCACGGCGTGGAAGAGAAATGCTCCGTACAGCGCAGTCTTATTGGAGCAGAATCGGTCGCGGGTGAACCAGATGTGCGGATGGACAAACTGCACGTTTTGTAGCGAGGGACAGTGTTTGAATGCAAAGATGCCGATTGTCTGTACGGATTCCGGGATCGTTAGAGTGGTAAGTGCCACACAGCCGAAGAACGCATGGTTTCCGATGTCGGAAATCATATTTCCGAGGCGAATCTCCGTAACGAGCTCGCAGCGGAAAAACGCATTGCTCGAAAGTGCCGTACAGCGGTGCAAGCTAAGGTCTATCGTGCCGGCTTTCTTTTGCGGGCAGGAGATGAGGGTTTTGGAAGGCCCGTGCGTAAAAAGGAGTTCGTCTTCTGCAATAAAGTGCGTATTTTCAGAAGCGACCGTGTAGCACGCGAGGAAAGAAAGCGGCTTTAGGCTGTACGAGGAAAGGCGCGTCGCATTCTTTCCGATATGCAGCGCGGTAATGTTTTTGCAGCGAGAAAATGCGTCGGGAAGGACGAGTTCAACACTGTCGGGAATCGCAAATGCGCCTGCGTATGTTTCTGGAACGCGCACGAGTGTCTTTAAGTCTCTGCGTAGCCGAACGCCGTCGGGGCGCACAATGTCGTCATCAAAAAAATCGTTTTGTCTTTTCATACATGGCTCCTGTAACCGTTTTCGTGAGCTGGGTTCAGAAACGATGTATGTTTTGTAAAAAAAGCTGTGTGCGTGCAGGCAGGAGGGGGACCTGCAAAGCCGGCTCTCCATCACGCACCGGCTGCCTGCAGCTACTCAAAAGATGGTTTGAAGTCCGAATGACAACTTGCGGCACTGCACAAAGCTTCGGTTCGCGGCACAGACCGGACTGAATCCCGTAGACGTGTGCCGCATCTTGCACACGCGGTCTGCATCGAAAGAGATGCCTTTAGCCCCACGGGGCGTTCTGATAACAGCCTGAACCGTTAAGGAATATAGTGTGATTGTCCCGTGCCGTCAAGGAAAGTGGAAAAAGATTCCTGCTTTCTTTACGGCGCTGTCGCTTGCACTATCGTAAAGACAGAGGAGTGATATGCAGATGCGCTACAAGGATTTTATCTGGGAAGAAAGCGAAAACTCATCGTCTGAACTTCCGCTTCAGACGGCGGCAGAGGCAATGCTTTCCGACGCGTGCATGGCAATTCTCTATCACGACGCGGCCGGGAACATCGAGGCGCTGCGGGGCACGGCGGAAGGACTGCTCGTGTTCAAATCGTGGTGCTATGTTGGCGAAAAGCTTTTTTGCGTTACAAAATGCGCTGGCGTACCAAGTGCCGAAAAGCTGATTGTTGTGGACGCAGAGCTTACGGACGAGCTGATTCAGCTTCATTCGGCGCGGTATGCAACCGACAGGGACGGCGCTGACAGCGAGTTTTTCCGCTGGTATACCCATCATGCTGCGTTCTTAAAGGCGTGCGGCCGTGATGCCTGCTGGGACAACAGCGAGCTGCGCTGGCTTTTTGTGTATGCTGTTGACGGCGACATGCGCCCGGATTCAAATCCGCGTGTAATCCGCATGGACGAGCTTTCCGAGCTGCATCACGGCTACGGCGTTTATAAAGGTGAAACGGTATACATTGCAAACTGGGGGACGAAAGCATACTGCGACAAAAGGCTATCCGTCGCAGAAGCGGTGAAAAGGCACAAGGAGCGTGAAAGAAGATGATTGTAGATTCAGCACGATTCAAAGAAGCGACAGGACTGAATGCACACGATGTGTTTCTGTATCCACCGGCACTTCCGCCGAAAAGGCTTTTAAAGAACGAAACGCAATTACCGGTGAACATCGTTGATGTGGTGTACTCGCTTTCGTTTGAGTGGGGAGAGATGCGCTATATCGCAGTGCAGAACGACACTGCAGACGAACTGCATGAGGATGACGCAATCTGGATTTTTTTTGACGAAAACGCAGGCGGCTTTTTTGACGAGGATTTTTCTGACTCCCAGCTTTCGCCTGAAGCGTTGCAGACAATGCGCGATTTTGTGCACTCTTCATTCCGCGATGAAAACTCGCTGCTTTATAAGCTGATGAAGGCTCGACAAGCGGAATGGGAAGCACATGCAAAAGCGTACAAAGAAAAGCGGGAAAAACGCTAAGGGGGTATTTATGTATGCGCGCACGGTGAGAGGTTATTCTTTTTCTATGAATGCATACATTGCATCTTCACCTTCATTTAATTCGTAGTCTAATGCGGTGCAAAGATAATCGTTCGTTTCCAGAAAAAGATTTGTACCTGTGTCATTCAGAAGATTGAAGAAATCTGTTGAGGAAAGTTTTGCATAAGCTTTCTCCTGTGTAAGATTCATCTTTTTCATTATGTGTTTGGTCAAGGCGATTACGCTGTTTCCTTTTGCAGTTTCGATTGTACTCTCTGACATATGTTACAGTTCCTTTATGCTTGCAATCAATTTATCTGCGACAGATTGTTTTCCAATGTAATATTGAATTCCCAAGTTCTCGACTTCAAGGTTTTTCATCAAAAATTCTTTTGCATCATCAGAGCCAACTTTGCCATAGACTCCATCAAAATAATATTTTAAACACAAAGTCGTGTTGTCATCTGCCGTAGGACCAATGACCAAATCATAATCATGCGGAATTGAGGTGCTGCTTCTACAGGTTAGCACAAAATCAAGCCATTCCATATCGGCATCGAAAAAATACTTAATTTTCAATGTTGGAAAGAGAGCTTTATTCAGTTTTATTTCGTAAAGATGTTTTTCAAAAAGACTCGGGTCTTTTGATTTTGAACGCCTGACCGTCTCGTTGAATTTTTTATTCATCATACCGATAGCCTGTGATTTTTCAATGGCCATGTAAAAGCCTTTTCCAAAATCTTTATTACCTTTGCCTTTTGAAACGTCAACAGTTGAAAAGGCGTCTATAGTACCATGAAAAACAGTATCACTGATTCGCGGCAATATATTCATCAATTTCCCTTACCATTTCTGGTTTTGTCATGCTATCAAATACATCGGGACAGTCAGCAATGTAGCTAAAGATTCCGTATTTTTCGTCAAGCTCTAAAAGTTGTGGAGAAGACATGTTATGTTCACGTTTATATTCTTCTGTAGCCAGGTACATTAAGAATATAGAGTTATTCAATCGTAAATCTGACATTTCACGCCTCCTTATAAGTATTATAGCATAACCAGAGGGAAGTTGCTATTAAACCAGAGGAACTTTCCTGTTCATCAAGTGGTTTTCCTGAACGCATTTTCTTTACGCCCCTAGCTATTCACACTATAGTTCTTTCACAGAGGCTCAAATGGCAATTTTAAACAGCCCGCCGCGGTACGCTTACGATAGTGCCCGGCTGCCAGCAGGTCGACACCTATGTGCAGAGCGGCTGCAGCAAGGTAATAATTCCTGCGAGCATGACGGCTACCGAAAGCTTCTGGGCGTTTGAAAAATGTGCGAGAATCACTGTTGCAGACGGCGATATCGATCCCGACAGGGGAATGAAAAAGGAGCGAACTCATGAACATCTATCTATTGGACAGAAAGCCTGAACAGGTGCGCTACTGGAAGCTGTATTTTTCGGGCGTCAGGAATGTACAGGCGGTTTGTGCCGATTTTGCAGACTTTATGGATGCGCACCCCGACGTAGACTGCGTGGTCTCTCCGGCCAACAGCTACGGCCTTATGGACGGCGGCTACGACGCGGCAATCACCGACTATTTTGGAGAGGAGCTGATTCCGGCGGTGCAGTCGCATATTCGCGAGCAGCCGGTCGGCACCAGCTGTATCGTAAGCATTCCGGGAAGTGAAAAGCGTCTTATCCACACGCCGACCATGCGCGTGCCGTCAGTCATCCGCGAGCCGCTGGTGGTCTACCAGTGCATGCGCACCACGCTCATGTGCGCCATGCAAAACAATGTACAGAGTATTGTCATTCCAGCGTTCGGCGGAAGCTGCGGCAAAGTGTCGCCGCTAAAAATCGCGCATTTAATGCGGGCCGCCTTTGGCCAGCTGCAGAATATTCCAGAGCAAATGGACTGGGACTACGCTTCGCGCGACCTTGAGCGGATATAACGGATATAGCAGAGCGGCTGCATAACAGAGCCGACGGTAAGGCAGTTAAAATAGTCGTCGATAAAAATAAGCAGGCCCAAAAGGAAGGTCGCCGCCTGCACGCCCCGCCGGGATCGGATATGTTTTTCTGCCCAGCGGCCGAATGCAGCACCTCCGCCAGAGGGCGGAGGCAATGACCAGGCTGTTGCGTACATACTGAATCTCCTTAGGTTTGAATCATAGAAAGAAGTATACCATGAAAAAACGGAATCGGCGCATATCTTAAAAGAAAATGAAATAAATTTACGATACGCCGTTTCTGCACTATAGTAAAAGATGTACAGATTTACAGACGGAGGCCAGCATATGATGGGAAAATGGAGTGAATCGCTGATTAAAAAGACAAGATCGGAAGCATATCCCGGCGCAATGATGAAAAGCCTGAAAGGCGACTTCGGCATGATGAGCGCGCGAGGCGAGGGCTGCATAAAAATCGTGGGCGTCCGATCCGAAAACTACATGCCCGTTCCCACCGGCGAAGTGATTGCAGAATACAAGAGCATGGACGAAATGCTCGCCGCCGGTTGGGCAATCGATTAACGGACGGCCGGGAGAAACGCAGGCACCGCCTGCGCCGGGGCGGGACGCAATTCTTCCGCGGCATTTATAAAGGAGGACTAGCTTGAAAGACCTGTTACTGTATGAGCTTATATCGACCGACGAACTTGTTTCGTGTATCCGGCGCCTTAGCATCGAAGAAAAACAGTCGCTTGGCGTTCTTTGCGCATTCATAATCGAACGTTCTGCCGTTGCAAAACGGGAAGGCTTGCTTGCGCTCGATGACGCAAATGACGAACCAGCCGACATCCGCGCGCATTTTATGACCGACGAAGCGTGCTATCTTTTCTGGTTCGGCACGCGCCTTGTGCTCGACGGAAAAAGCGGCGAAGATTTATGGCTTATGCTGCATGCGCAGTACAGGGCAAGCTGCCGCGAGTGCTGTAAAGAGGGAGATGCGCTATTCAATGCGGAACTGGCGCTTTCTGCATACGGCGTCTGGCTTGTAAGCCAGTGCTTTTTGCTTGAAGAATTGTTGCACCGGCTGCTGGTTCTTTTTCCCGTTAGTGACGCAGGAATCATGTTTGCCGCAATTCTTGACGCAGCGGTAAAAACTCCGTGGCGCAAGTTTTTTAATCCGGAGAGCATACTTCCACAGTCGCTCTGGAAGCCGCATATCAAAAAGCGCGTAAAACTCAGTAAGCCAAAAGAGCCGCGCCTCGAAGACATTTTGGCAGCCCTTAGCGACGAGGATAAGAAAAACGCCTATGTACAGATTGGTGGCCGTCAGTTCTTCCCTGAAAAATTTTCTGCTGAGGACTACAATATCTGCTCTTTTACGAAAGAACTGCCAGATCTGGCGACCGCTTCTGATAAGAATGGTGCGATAACGCTTCCGCTCGAAGATGGAATCCGCTTGCTGTATAGCCTGCGGCCGAGTTTTGGTTTTTTCGGTTATGGCAGCAATCAGCTTAAAGAGTCCATGCTGAAAAGAAATCGCGCGCTAAAGGCTTTGCTCGAACTCTGTGACGTATTGACATATTACACCGGCGGAGATGACCGGTATACAGAAGAAGAGCGTACATGGCGGGAATCTCTCAACGCAAAAGTACGTGCCACGCTTACGCAGGAAGAAATCGAATGCTACCTTTTCCGTGCCTGTTTCCCAAAGCCGGATTATTCCGAGCGCCTGAAAGAATTATACATGGCAAGTGAGCGGGGCATTTCTGAAACGTACCGCCTTTCTGAAATGCGAAAAACCTGGCTGGACGCTATGCTTCAATTAAGAGGTTCTGCAAATGGAAAGTGATATTTTTGCTCAGGATGAAATAGACAGGCTGCTTTTGCCGGTCGGAACCGAACCGAATCCCGTTGTGCGCGTGGAAGACGTGTCCTTGCATCGAATCTCCTGCTATGACCCGAAAAAGCTAGCTCTGCTTACCCGCCCGCAGTGCGACGCGCTTACGGACGTGTTTTCTCTGGCAGTGGCAAGCTTTCATAATGCGATTTCCGGCTACCGGCTTATGGAGCATGTGAGTTTTGAAAAGCCGCTAAAAGTGGAATGCGCGACGCAGGGGGATTTTTTCCGCTGTCTTGACGGAACGCCGTTTTTGTACACGTTCCGGCTTTCGGGTGCGCGCTGTTTTTTAAGCGTTGACCAGAGCCTTGTATACGGCTTCCTTTTGGGACAGCGCGAGCGCGAAGAAGAAAAAGGCGCCGAAACCTTAAACCCGCGGCTGTACATCGACGCGATTGACGCAGAGCTGTGTAAAAAAAAGATAGCTTCGCCATACCTTGCTTCTCTGTGCGTGGCGCTTATCCGCGCGGGCTTCGGCATGGGTAAGCCCGAGTACCTGTGCTTTACGCGCCACCTGCAGAGCGATTCTCCATCGGAACCCGGTATACAGGTGTACTTTGCGCTGGAACATGCCGGCCGTCCCGCATACATGCGCTTGTTTCTGCCGGCTTCCCTTACCCGAAAGCTTGGTAATGCCGTGTCCCTCGACTACAAGCGCTGGCAGGGAAAAACAAACACGAGTGTTTCAATCGGCGGCTTTAACTGGCAGGACGGCATGTCCCTTACCCCTGGCTCCATCGTTACGCTCGACAAGCTCTGCGGCGAGCCGGTCGACATCATCAAAGCCGGCCGCATTGCCGCCCGTGGCGAAATCATCACCGTAGACGACCATTTTGGCGTGCGCATTCTGGAACCCTGCGGGGAGTAGGGCTTGGGCGGCAAATTATACAGTACTTTTAATTTACGCCCCCCTGCAAACTGCTCTATAATGAATGCTGTGCAGAGGAGCACCTTGTTTTACTATGACTAATTCCGCCCATATAAAGTTTGTACTGTTTTTGACCGTCTTGTTTACCGCACTTACGGTAACGGCTCCGTTATACTACTTTGACATTTACTTTTTTGAAAGAGAGCCTCAGGCGCTCATTGCCCATCTTTCTTCACTTGGAATAAAAAACATTGCGCTCATTGCTGGCCAGATTCTTGCAAGCGGTCTTTTGGGAGAGCTGTTTTCCCGTCTGGTGTTGAAGGATAAGCCCGGCATTGCGTTTGCTTCGCGTGCACTGCGCGTGTTCTTTTGGACGGTGCCGGGGCTCTGGCTGTGGATAGGAAAAGATATGCTGGCTCCGCTTTCAGGCACCTTTGTTGCACTCTGGCTTTCGTTTGCATTTGTAACGCCCGGCGTGGGGGATCACCGTGTGGTAACATTGGAGGCTCATCCGTTTTTCTTCTGTATTCTGTCATTAATAATTCCGCAGGCATTAGAACATTTCTTTTTCTGGTCGGAAGTCTGGTATTTTATTTTTCCTTTTGCGTTTGCACTTGTCAGTAAGTTTCTGTCCAACTTGTTAAGCCGTCGGATAATTGATGAATCTAATGAAGTTCCGATTGTGATTGTCCTTGGTCTTGTAGCTGCCGCTGTTACAGCTATGATTGATACATCTATGCTTGCGGCGTTGTATGAATGGAGCACTGCAAAATATGTGTTTGCGTATATCGGCATCGTTCTTGTGTATGCATTTTTGGCTATTATGCTTATCGGCATGTCGGACATAAAGACGGTCGTGCGCGATTTAATCGCGACGATTCGCACCGGGCAGGAGCGCGAAAAGCTGGGGCTTAAGGGCGCGGAGCTTCCGGTGCACATTGTGCTTACGGGAAACCCCGGCACCGGTAAGACGACGGTGTCGCGCATTCTTGCAAAGATTTTCAAGGCGATAGGCATGCTCCCGACCGACAAGCTTGTGGAAACCGACCGCAGCGCGCTTGTTGCAGAATACGTCGGTCAGACCGCGCCGCTTGTGCAGAAAAAGTGTGACGAAGCGATGGGTGGCGTGCTCTTTATAGACGAAGCGTATACGCTTGCAAACGGCGGCGAGCGCGATTTTGGAAAAGAAGCAATCGACACGCTCCTAAAGCGCATGGAAGACGACCGCGGTAAGTTCGTGGTCATCGTTGCCGGCTACAAAAACGAAATGCACCGCTTTATCGAGTCGAACCCCGGCTTAAAGAGCCGCTTTACCACATTCATCGATATTGAAGACTACAACGTAGACGAGCTGTGCGCGCTTGCTGACTGCTTTGCAGAAGCGGACGACAAGGTGTTTGCGCCCGACGCCAAGACTTGTGTGCGCGAAAAGATTGAGCGGATTGTCGCCAATAAAGGCGCAGACTTTGCAAACGGCCGCACCGTGCGCGAAGAGGTGTTCAACAAGGCTGTTACCCGCATGGACAGCCGCCATGCCGCGCTTCCCGTCGAAGAGTTGACGGCAGACGCCCTGCGCACGATTCTGCCGGAAGACATTGCGTAAGGAAAACAAAACGCCCGATGGCTTGCGCTGATGATGGAGCGCATGGAAAGAATACGGCTGTAAACTATCTCTCTGTCTCTGCAACCCGCT
Source organism: Treponema sp. (assembly GCA_024698325.1). GTDB lineage: Bacteria > Spirochaetota > Spirochaetia > Treponematales > Treponemataceae > Treponema_D. The sequence goes on along the minus strand of JAILRG010000021.1, from coordinate 7,729 downwards.
CGAGCGGGGCCTTAAAACTCATACGGCGTGGTGTCGCCATGCCGTCGAACCTGATGACATACTGGTGCTTTGCGTCGTCTACTTCGACGACGGTGCCGTTTCCGAGAATGCCGTGGCGCACGCGGTCGCCGGGACGCATTCCAGAAAGGGATGAAATCTTTGTAAGCTCTGCATTGCTTATCTGAATGGACGCGTGCGCTTTTTCCTTGATTGCGTCGGAAAGCTCGTGCTCGTAGCGGAGCGTGTCTTCTGCGTCGAAGACAAAGCGCGACGGATAGCGGAATCCCATGCCGGCGCCGCCGTCGGACTCGCTGTCGGTCAGGTACAGCCGGTCGCGGGCGCGCGTTACGGCGACGAAGGCTAAGCGGCGTTCTTCTTCCATGGCGTCGAGAGAGTCGGTCTTTTTGCTCGGGAACATGTTTTCGCTCATGCCGGCAAGGAAGACGACGGGGAACTCAAGGCCTTTGGCGGCGTGCACGGTCATCATGCGCACGGCGTTCCTGGTGGTGCCGAGGTCGGTGTTGGTGTAGAGCGCGATGTGCGAAAGGAAGTCCTCAAGGCGCGCTTCTTCGCCGCAGGTGGTCTCGTATTCGTGGAGCGCCTGCTTAAGCTCGGCAAGGTTGTCGAGCCGTTCCTGGCTTCCTTCGGTACGGAGCGCGCGCTCGTAGCCGCTTTCGTTCATAAGGGCGCTGAAAAGCTCGCTTACCTGCATGCCTGAGTGCATGGTGGCGTAGCGGTCTATGAGCGCAATGTAGGTGCGCGCGCCGGTCGTGGTGAAAAGCTCGTCGTCGGAAAGCGCGCGCATGGCTTCGTAGAGGGAGCCGCCGTGCTCTGCGGTGTAGGCTTTGAGCGCGGCGATGCGCTTTTCGCCGATGTTGCGTTTGGGGCGGTTTACGGTGTGCAGAAACGAAAGGTCGTCTTTGTAGGCTGTCATGCGCAGGTAGCAGAGCGCGTCCTTTATTTCCGCGCGGTCAAAGAACGGAAGCCCCGAAAAGAGCGTGTAGGGAATCTTTCGCTTCTGGAATTCTTCTTCGATGGAGCGGCTTATGTAATGCGCGCGGAAAAGAACCGCTATGTCGCCCGGCTGCACGGTGCCGTCGCTGGTAAGGCGCTGTATTTCGGATGCAATGTAGGCGGCTTCGTTTCCTGCGGTCTTTTCGTGGCAGAAAACGGGTAGCGGGGGCGTTACGGGGGTGCGTGCGTAACCTGTTTGCTCGGAACTTGTCACCCCCGTAGAGGGGGTAGCGGAAGACCGCGGCGCGGGCTGGAGCGAGGGGGAGACTTCCCCCTTTGCACGCTCTGCAATCAAATCTTTTGAAAGGCGCTTGTGGTTCTTTTTGATGAGCGTGTTTGCCGCGTTAAGAATCGGGGCGGTGGAGCGGTAGTTCCGGTTCATCATGATGGTCTGAGTGCCGGGAAAGACGCTGTCGAAGTCGAGCAGGTACTTTACGTTTGCGCCGCGCCAGGTGTAGATGGTCTGGTCGGGGTCGCCTACGACGAAGAGGTTTTTGTGGTAGGCGCACAGCTCCTGCATAAGTTCGTACTGAATCGAGTCGATGTCCTGAAACTCGTCAATCATGATGTATTCGAGGCGCTTCTGCCACTTTGCGCGGATCTGGTCGTTTGTCTTAAAGATGTGGAGCACGAAGATGAGGAGGTCGTTGTAGTCGAGCGCGAAGCACTTTTTTTCCTGATAGAGGTAGCCGTAAAAGATGATGTCTTCCGTGGTTTTGGCGTCGAGGTATTTCTGGTGCAGCTCGTCTAAGCTCATCGAAAGCATGTCGGCGTAGTAACCGGGCTTTTTTTTGAGCTTCTGGATTTCTATCATGGTGCGCGCGTTGGAAAAAGTCATTTCGCGTAGGGTAAGGTTCCGCTCTTCGTAGATTATCTGCAGCATGTCGTCGATGTCTGCGTTGTCGAGCACCATAAAGCTTTTGGGGTAGGAGACGGCGTAGGAATCTTCCTGCAGCACGCTTACGCAAAAGCCGTGGAACGTGGAAATATAGCCGGTGTCGTTGTCGCCGGTGAGCTTTCGGATGCGCGCGCGCATTTCGGCGGCGGCTTTGTTTGTAAAGGTGACGCACAGGATGTGCGAGGGCAGAATGCCGATGTCGTTTACGAGGTAGGCAAAGCGGTGGCTTAAGGCGCGTGTTTTTCCGCTACCGGCGCCTGCAATGACGCGCACAAAGCCTTCCGTCGTGGTAACAGCCGCGCGCTGCTCGTCGTTCAATCCCTCTAATGCGTTCATGCGGTCAGTATACCGGGTTTGCTTCGTTGGGGAAAGGTTCGGCGCGGGAACGGGCGGCTGTGTGGTGCGGTCGGCTTGCGCGGGGCAGCCAGCGACTGCGCGGGGGCGCAGTCGAGACTCGCTAAGAATGCTCGGATACTCGCATTCTTCCCGGCAGCGGTGCTGCCGGTCGCTCGCTATGCAAGCGGGTCTGACGGTTTTTTCTCGTGCGCCTGTACGGCTTTTTCGCGCTCTATGGCCAGTAGCTCTTCATAGCCCCTGAGCGCGGCGAACGGCATGAATATTTTTGCTCTTGCAGAAAGCGGCATTTTAGGGCGGCTGGTGGAGCCGAGCCATTCGTGCGCGATGATGTCGTCGTAGGTTCTGGAAATCATGCGTGGTGTTATCCCTTCTTTTTATAAATCCAAACTTTTCAAACTTACCCCATATATTACATATAATTAAGCAGTTGAAAGTTTGGATTTTGTTTTTATTTTCTTTACCATAACAAGTTCTTCGCAAAAAGAACTTATTCCAAATATCCGCCGTAGCACCAGCCTGTGGTTCCCGTTTTTATTTCTTTACCGTCTTTATCTTTTGCTCCAGTAAGAACTTCTACCTGTACCCAGTTACTGCTTATTCCATCGATAGTTTCTGCTTTGCCAAGTTTCAGGATTTTGACTTTTGTGCCTTTTTGCATGGTTGTGATTACACTGCTTGATGTTGCTTCCTGAGAGCGAAGACGAAGATTGTCGTTGCAAGTCATTACTTTGCTTACAGCTACGTTTGTTGATGAAGCTGAATCCTGATTATCAAAATTGATGTGTTCTTTATTCCACTGCTCGCGCCTCTGTGAATCCCAGGTATTTTCGATTCGCCAAAGGGTGTGCGTGTCTGTTGTCCAGTTTATAGTCAGGAAATACCAGTCGCCGTTTGGATGATAGGTGATGGATTCTTCGTTTTCATTCTCAGGAATGGTGTAATTTAACACCTCACTTTCTTTTCTGTCAAAAATTCTGATAGTTTTACGCTTGTTATTTAGAGTAATTACATAATCTGTAGTTTCATAAGCTGTTGCATTCCATCTGTATCTAACTCCATCAATGTATAAATCATTATCTGAATCTAAAGTCAGATGAGGAGCATAATTTCCATTTTTAAGAAGTTTACTTGTTTCTTCTGCATTGTGGAAGTTTTTCTGATTTTGATTTTCATCTAGTGAGGGATGAACTATGCAGTGTATTTTATTATTATGATCTTGAAAAAACAAAATATCTGTTTCTTCATCATAATATGAAAGTTGGGAAGAAACCTGGCTATTAGCATTCACTACATATTTTCTCTTGCCGGAAGACCGATCAATTGCAATGCTGGCGGCATCAGTCCATTTATAAAAGAAGTAGTTATTTGAGACTGCATATAATCCAAATAATTTTGAATCGTAGTATATATCTGAAAAATCATAAGAATAAGATTTAGTTATTTGGAATGTTTTTGAATCTAGTTCATAAAGAATATTTTTATCATCATTGTAAATAAAAATAGAACCATTATTATCACAAAACATGCGATTACCAGTTACACCATTATATGGATCAAGCTGATAATCATGAACAATTTTGAATTCTTTAGTATTCGGAAACTGTTTTACAGCTTTGAGTTCAAGGTTCTGACACCATAAAAATGTGCTTATGAAAAGTAAAGTTATAAATATGAATGTCTTTTTCATTTCTTTTAACTCCAGATAGATTTTGATTATTTCTCTAACTTTTGTATCATCTCAACAAGCTTCTGACGATGCGCCGGGAGCGTCACTTCACCGGATGTTTTGCCTTCATCTGTGTACCAGACTTGCTTATTGAAATGAGTTGAAAGGTCTGTACTTTTAAAGTGAACGCCATAGATGGCGAAGATTGTGTTTCGCAGAAGGCGAAGATCTGCCTTGCTCAAGGTTGGAAGAACCTTGTTTACGTACTTGCCGTAAGAGTCGTCTGTGTAACCGTTGATTGCCATCGCGTAGAAATCTGGGGCGCCCCATGTGCGACGGATGCGGAAGACTTCAGTATACTCTTTACCGGCAACATAATAGTAGATGTTACCGCCAAAGCCGACGTACCAGCTAAAAGAATAGTCTTGTCCACTTTTCCGAATTTCTGAATATGAGTTCAGATTTTTTAAATAAAAAATATTATCATCATTTAAATAACATCCAAGGACGTTACCAAGACTTCCATAATTTTCAGAAAAATATCTATATCCTTGGAGATCATATTGCTGCAATGTATTGTGTTCTTTATAGTATGTGTTTCCCCAAATCAAAACATTGTTTCTAATAAAATCATTATAAGGACTCAGCTCTACAGCCTTTTTTTTGCTCTGCTCATATTTTTCGGGATCATATTGCTTCAGATATGCCATTGCCTCTTCTTCTGAATAAATACGTCCATTTGAATCTATGGCACCGCCTAAAAAATAAACTATATAACCGCTATCTTTTTTGAGTATAAAGCTTATACCAGGATTTGTATCACTGATGTATTTATAAGGTGTATTATTTATTGAATACTCAATAGAATCCGAATAAACTCCCCAATAATCATTTCCTAATACCAAGAGTAATGGTGCGTGTTCACTTAAAAACGGTTTTTCTTCTTTTGAAATTGCTTTAGTTTCCAGATTGATTGTTACTATAGTTCCAGGAAAAGGATCCTGTACAACCAAGAGATTGTTTACTTCATTAAAATATATTCCTAGTGGAAAATGCCCCATTCCACCTCCGGGATATCTTTCATACTTTACATCTTCTAAGACTGCAATTTTTTCAACTTCCTGCGCAAAGCAGAAAAGACTCATTGAGAAAATAATTACTGTAAATAAAATTGTTCTTTTCATATTCAAACCTTAATCCAAATATCCGCCGTAGCACCAGCCTGTGGTGCCTGGTTTTATTTCTTTACCGTCTTTATCTTTTGCTCCAGTAAGAACTTCTACCTGTACCCAGTTGCTGTTTATGCCGTCGATTGTTTCAGCTTTGCCGAGTTTCAGAATCTTAACCTTTGTGCCTTTAGCCATTGTTGTAATGATTTTACTTGATGTTATTTCTTCCGCTCGCAATCTAAGATTATCAACTGTAGTAAATACTTTACCAATTTGAATGTTTTCTGATAATGAATTGCTTGGATTCCATTTCTGCTTAGCTTCTGGAGACCAGTTGTTTTCGATGCAATAAAGCAATAGTTCTTTCTTTTCGTTTGAATAGTCTAAGTAAAACAAATCTCCCGTTTTAGAAAGTGCTGGAAAATAAGTCCTGCTGATTGAATATTCATCTTCTGTAAATTTATAACTGGTTAATAATTTTGCGTTTGAGTTTTGAACAAGAAATCTTCTTCGGTTGCTGACATAGTAGGAATTGCCTGCTAAATCTTCTCCGATGAAAAAAGAAGAATTCTTTGGAATTATATATTCAACAACATTATTGATAACTAATTTATTTTCATTATTTATTCTGATATCTGAAATCTTTGCTTTTGATAAATAATTGTTGATCTGCTCATTTTTCATTGGACTGTTATTTTCTTTTAACAGATAAATACCGTCCTTTGCATAATGAAACAACAAATCATTTTTCTCTTCATAAATAAAATTATATTTAACTACGTCGTCTGGTATATTGATTTCCCATTTAATATTTCCATTCCAATCAATTAAGATTATTGATTCATTTTCATTATATAAAAGAAGTCCTGCCTTATATGCTTTGATTATATTCGGAAGACAGATAAGATTTTTTTTATTTACTGGAATAAATCGTTCACATTCAAAATTTGCATTGAATACATATATTTTTAATGCTATCTGATCAAAAATAATCAAATTATTATTTTCATCAAAACAAATTGCAGACGGTCCTTCCCAAAAATACTGGTCTCCTACAGCTAATCCATCTGGGATATTAAATTTATCAGAAACTCTGGAAATACCTTTTTCCAGTTTGCCTGAATCTAAATTTTTAATTAGCTTCTGTTGTATTTCTGTTTGTGCAAAAACACTTGAAGTCAAAAACATCAAAATAAAAATAAATATTTTTCTCATTTTATTCTCCTGCATTTAATATTTCCCAGAAACCAGTTTTATTGGAACCTGAGCGTTTTATATAACCTTTCTGTTTGAGAACTGCAATTGCATTATCAACTGTAGTCTTTCCAACTCCAACCAGTTGTGCAATTTGAGGTTTTGTAATATTTGGATTATTTCGGATTTCTGAAAAAATCTTGGACTGGGTATTATTAAGCTGTGAATTATCACCCGTTTTATTACCCACTTTATCACCCATATTGTTAATCCAATTAAAAGGGATTTTTACAACAATAGAGTTTTCATGAAATTCGTATGCACTCTTTCCGTACGTGCTGGTAATTTTTGGAACACCACGGCCAGTTTTTTCACTGATATGAAGCTGTAAGAATATTTCTGATAGTTTCTTATTTACAGGAACAGATTCACCTCTAAAAAATCCTTCAAGCGTCTGTTCTGGCGGTAGTATTCCTCGTGAAAGAATTTCAATTCTATCTGAGAAAACGGTAATCATCGGTTCATTTTCTGTTACCCATTTATTATGAACAAACGCATTTATAACAGCTTCCCTGAATGCATCATTTTCAAACAAAGGAACATCCTTTCTCTCAACAATTCTATCCTTTTCATCTGCCTGAAGAATATTCAAGACATCTCCATAACGAAGAACTTCATCAAGCGTATACAAAATACATTGGTAACCAAATTCGCGGATAGAATACATTTTATCTGCTTTTGTCTTTCCTGAAAAAATGGCAACCCTTAACGGAATCTGAGAATTATCAGAAAGCAACTGTGCAAGAATGTTATATTTTCCATCTTCTGTAAGAAGATTAAGGTTCTTTTTGAAATTATCAGGATTAAGTTTCAGACCTTTAGCACCATAATAAATAAACAGTTTTTCAAATGTTAAATCCTGATATTTTGAGGGTGTATTCTCAATTGTTGGAAATCCGTGCCGAAGGACATCAAACAGATAAGACTCTTTTTCCGGATACTTTCTGAGGCTTTCTTTACTTGAACCAATTCGTATAAAGCGTTCGTTATCAAAACTTGTAGGAACTGTCCTTGCAGCCGGAATAGTAAGAACAACAACCTTTTTACCCTCATAATTAGTTTCTTCAAAATTGAAATTTAAATCCGGATAAATCTGTCGTGCAAGAAAATGTTTCAAAGGTTCATTTTTAATATCCATGTTGCAGTTAAAAGTTGTGCCTGTTACATCATGTGTATCATTATGAATTCCCCAGACAAAATAAGCATTCTTACGACCTTCAATTGCTGCACTGTTTGAAAGAGCAGAAATATACTGTCCAAGCTGAGTCTGATCAAACCAGTTTTCCTTAAACTCAAACCATTCACGTTCAGTATCATAAGAACGGAGTTCATCTAATAATTCATGTAATTGATTATTCACTTTATCACCCA
>JAILRG010000017.1 GCA_024698325.1 Treponema sp. | reverse complement strand
TGCCAATGTCAGCATTTACTATGGCCTTCAGGGACCGTCCTGGACGCTGAATACCGCCTGTGCTTCCGGCACCGACGCCATCGGACTTGCCTGCGACATGATTAGAAGCGGTCGCCTCGATATGGCTTTGGGCGGCGGAACAGAAGCTGCCATTACAGGTTTTGGCGTCGGAACGCTTACTGCGCTGCAGGCGCTTTCTACAAAGCGCAATGATGAGCCGCAGAAGGCAAGCCGCCCCTTCGACAGCGACAGAGACGGATTTGTCATCTCTGAAGGTTCAACGGTCCTTATTCTTGAAGAGTTAGAACACGCAAAAGCCCGTGGCGCGAAGATTTATGCAGAAGTCATCGGCTATGGTTCTAGTAACGACGCGTATCACATTACCGCACCGCTTAAAGACGGCAGCGGGGCGGCTCTTGCGCTTAAAGAAGCCTTTGCCGACGCCGGCATTAAACCGGAAGAGGTGCAGTACTATAACGCGCACGGTACTTCAACAAAGGCAAATGACAAGGGCGAGTCTGCGCTGCTTAAGCTCGCATTCGGCGACCACGCATACAAGCTTAAGATTTCAAGCACAAAGAGCATGACCGGCCATCTGGTTGGCGCCGCCGGTGCTATCGAAGCTATGATTTGCGTAAAGACAATCACCGACAATTTTATTGCGCCTACCATCAATCTGGACAATCCGGATGTGGAAAATGGCTGCGATTTGGATTATGTTCCTAACAAGGGAATTTCCTACACCGTTGATGTGGCTGCAAGCGCTTCCTTGGGCTTTGGCGGTCATAACGGCGCGTTGATTTTTAAGCGTTATGCTGAATAAGCCTGCGGCGAGGATGAATTACCGCGCTGTCTGTGGCGTATAATACATAGAGTACACATGGAACACAAGCTGGAACATAAGCTTCAGGAGCAGGCTGCTGAGCTTATCGAAACAAAAACAAGTCTTCTCAAAAAGATTTTCTGCATTGCGCTTGCGCTTGCGATTACAGGCGTAGGTGTCTGGCTTGTGTATGAATACCGCATCGGTACGTTCCGGGATGTAGACTCGTTCAAGGCGTATGTGGATTCTTTTGGGATGTTCGGTCCTGTCCTGCTGACTTTGTTCCAGTGTGTAAAAACGATTTATGCAGTCATTCCCAGTACGCTGGGCTGCATTGTCGGTCCGGCGCTTTTCGGCACATGGACGGGCATTATCTGCAACTACATCGGCATCTGTTCCGGCTCTTTTGCCGCGTTCTGGCTTTCCCGGAAGTTTGGCATTTCTCTGGTAAAGCAGCTCTTTTCAGAAAAGCGCTTCGAGCGCAGCATGAACCGGATGAAGCGCTGGCGGAGCAAGTATGCAGTCTTCCTGTGGGTGGCTATTCTTTCTCCAATTGCGCCAGACGATTTTTTATGTTACTTTACAGGTCTTACCGGTATGAGCTTTAAACGCTTTGCGCTTATCATTCTAACGGCAAAACCTTTTACAATAATTGTTTACGGGCTTATTTTTGGAAGCCTGTTTAATTGAGGGTGAGGAAAAAATGCTTAATACAGAAACAGATAAAAGAAAACGCCTGCTTGGTGTCTATAATTACACCGTTGTGCTGACATATCTGGGAATGCTCTGTTCTTTTGCTGGCATACATTTTTTATTTTCAAATGAGGATAAGAGCTTTGTGCTTGCGCTCTTGTGCCTGATGATTGCGGGCGTAATGGACATGTTCGACGGTAAAGTTGCATCTACAAAGAAAGACCGCACTGATTCAGAAAAGCTTTTCGGCATTCAGATAGATTCTATGGCGGACATCATAAGTTATGGCGTGTTTCCGTCGCTTATCGTGTATACGCTTGCGCTGGGCGATGCGCATTATCCGATCGAGCATCCCTGGAAAGCCCGTATCGTTATCTGTATCTGCGCCTTGTATCTGCTGTCAGCTCTTATCCGCCTGTCGTTTTTTAACGTGGACGAGATGGAGCGGCAGTCAAAGACTGATGGCAGCAGAAAGACGTATCTGGGACTTCCTGTTACCAGCGCTGCGGTAGTGCTGCCGGCTGTTTTTATCGGTGCATATTTTGCCGGCACTAGCCGCCCGCCTATCGAGATTGCAGCCTTTTTCCTTATGCTGATGGCAGTTCTGTTCATAACGCCTTTTAAGATGAGAAAGCCGCATCTTGTTGGAAAAATCATCCTTGTCGCTGTCGGTGTGATTGAGCTTACGCTGCTGCTTGTAGGCAAGGTTTACTACGTGCCGAGTGTTGAGGCAGACCCGTCAATTTTCTTTGAAAATACGGCAACTCCTCAGGAACTGGAATCGGTGGAGAGCTTTTAATGGCAGTGGAAACAGACAAGGCTTGCGCGAATAAAGAAGTGACTCGTGCGGCGGCTATGGCTGGTGCAAAGACGGGCCAGAAAGCCTCAAAGACGGATCATGCTGGCGCAAACGATTCCTCCGTGCGCTTTATGTACGGAACCAGATTCGGCAGGATTGTGCTCCATACGGCGCTGTTCCTTCGGATTCCGGCTCTGCTTGGCGCCTTGCTCCGCACTCCGCTTTCCCGGCTGTATATACCGTCTTTTATCCGCAAAAATGGCATTGATATGACCGGATTTGAGGGCGTCGTATTCCATTCTTTTAATGACTTTTTTACCCGCAAAAAAGCAGTCTCTTTCGATGCGGCTCCAGACGCGCTCATTGCGCCGGCCGACAGCCTGCTTTCGGTGTATCAGATAACTGACGAAGCTCGCTTTCATATAAAAGGCTTTGATTACACGCTGCAGGATTTTTTTGAGCCGGAACGTTTCGGGCTGACAGCGGCCGAGACGGCTGCCCGCTTCTCTGGCGGCACCTGCCTGGTGTTCCGCCTCTGCGCTACAGATTATCACCGGTACTGCTATATTGATGACGGGCGCCATTCTGGAATCCCCGGCGAAAATCACTTTATTCCGGGAACGCTCTACAGCGTGCAGCCGCTTGCAGCGGAAAAATTCCGCATTTACACCAAAAACCGCCGTTCCTGGACGATTATGCATACGGAGCATTTCGGGGATGTCGCTCAGATTGAAGTCGGCGCATTCAGTGTCGGTGGCATTGTAAATCACAAGCCGGCCGGCACAGAAACTGCTTTCCGCAAGGGTGAAGAAAAAGGCTACTTCGATTTACATGGCTCTACAATTGTGCTGCTGCTGCAAAAAGATGCGGCTGTGCTGAATGCTGATGTTTCTGCTGTCTGCGCTGACGGCTCGGAGTACCGGGTACGGATTGGCGAAAAAATCGGCGTTTCCAGGTAGCGCATTTTCAGATAACTGCATTTTCAGATAGCGCGTTGCCAGATAACAGCTTTGCGCTTTCGGGCCTGCTTTTGTTTAAAACTGATTATAGACTTAAACAATCCTGTGGTATAAGGCTTACAAAAACGGTATACTGTAGCCATGGTTTGTAAGAGATTTATGTTAGTGTCAGCTACCGTATTGTGTGCAGCTATTCTTCCGGCGCAGGAACGCCTTGCTGCCAGTTCAAAAGAAATTACGTTTAGTGTTACCCCGCTTTCCGACGAAAGCAGCGCGGTTTCTGGAAGCAGCGCAGGGGCCGAGAATGACGGAAAAAAGCATTATCTGACAGCGTTTACCGGCGCATACGTTGCCTGCGGCACCATCTTTTTGTGGAATAAATATCTGATTGGCGCCGGCTGGACAAAAGTCACCTGGGATTACGCCTCTCACTTTTACGAGCATGGGCAGAGCTGGGATAAAGACTGGTACTGGACGAACTTTGTGCTGCATCCGTATCAGGGAAGCCTTTCCTATCTGGCAGGCCGCAACGCAAATCTGAACCGGATTGAAAGCTTTGCGCTTTCGGTCATGACGGATTTTACCTGGGAATACTTCTGCGAGACAAATTCGCCGTCAAAAAACGATCTGGTGTATTCGTCTGTAGGCGCATTTCCGGTAGGCGAAATGCTTTACCGCCTGTCGCTGGAGGCAGATTCCATCAGCCGCTTGTTCGGCTATGCGTTGAATCCGCAGCGTTTGTGGTCGGAGGCATGGCTTAAGCAGAAGCCGCAGGGGTCGACCGGCAATATTTACGAACTGTCGCTGGCCTTTGACATGGGAACCGGCTACACCCGTACAAGTTTTGGCTACGATCTGGGCATCCAGTATGAGTGCTTCCCGGCAGTTGCTTCTCCGAGGCTGTCTATCGTGTACAACGACCCGTATGGGCATGACTCAAACAGTCCCTACAGCCAGTTCAATCTGGATGTATCATTTGCATTTGGTGCTGGCAGCGGCAAAGCCATGAATGATCTGGATGAAAAGCTTTTTCATGATGTACGGATTATCAGTGACGGCATGCTGTTTGCGCGCGCGCCGGAATCTGCTTCGGGAAATACACAGACGACCGTTGGCCTTGTGTTTGAGTACGACTTTATCTGGAATAATGTGATGCAGCTTTCTTCGCTTGCTCCGGGACTTGCCGTAAAACAGCGTATCAATTTTGATAACAGCGATTTTGAGTGGCAGCTGCACGGAGCCTGGATTATGCTTGGTACGACAGAGTTCGATTATCTGTACCGGGGAATCAACGAGACTCCCGACAGCCTTTTCCGGGAATACAGCTATACTACCGGCGCAGAACTGGTTACCCGCCTTAAGTGGAAAACCCCGGCAGGTCAGGCTTTGAGCTTTGACATACACGGATATGCGATGTATGATTTTGAAGATCAGCGTCAAAGTTTTGCAGATACAGGCTGGGAACTGATTGGCCTGCTTACCGCTCAGTATGAGTTTCCGCTTTCCCGCATTGTTCGGGTAGGTGCAAAGGATGAGCTGTACGCAAAGAAGACGCTTTTCAGCAAGATGGAGGATGTATTCCTGCTTTCCAACTCAGCGACAGCATTTGTCAAATTTCAGCTTAAATAGCTTCTCTTAGGAGTCTGGATGAGATTTATTAGCACTCGCAGCAGTCGAGCCGTATGCGGCACTTGCGCCGCCGGAGGATCCCGCTTAACCGGTGATGTCAATCCGCTTGAACAGAGCGTCAATTTTGAGCACGCAGTCCTGGACTGTATGCCTCGTGACGGCGGTTTGTATGTACCTTTCGAAAGCCCGGATTTAAGGCGGTGGATTCTGTATACGAATGAGAATACTTCGTTTGCCAGCATTGCGGGTACGCTTACGTCTGCATGTATTAATGACGAGTTCAGTCCGATTATCTGCGAAACAATAGCGACGCGCGCCTTTCCCTTTACTCCGAAGCTGACAAAGTATACGGACCGCTTTTTTACGCTTGAACTGTGCAATACGCCGACTGGCAGTCACAAGGATTTCGGCGTGTCATATCTGGTTAACTGTCTTGAAACGATTTTTAACCTGAAAGGCGGAAATGCAGTTTTTTTAGATGCGACGAATGGAGAGCTTGGAGCGAGTCTTGCTGTGGCCCTTCGCGGGAAAAAGCATGTTAAGGCAGTGCTGCTGTATCCGCAGGGTAAGGTGAGGGGACTTTCTGATGCTGATTTCAGCTGGAACGGCGGAAATATACTTCCACTGGAAGTCGCAGGTACGGAAAGTGACTGTCACCGGATTGTACGCAACATATTTGCACAGCGGAGCCTGGTGGAACGCTTTAAGCTTACGGTTGCGAATACGGCGAATATCGGTCGCCTGATGCCGCAGATGTTCTTTTATCCCTATGCATTTTCGCGCTTAAAGAGCCATATTCACAATGACATTTATTATGCGATGGCTGGCGGTAACTATTCAAACCTGGTGGCCGGCATGTACAGCTGGAAGCTTTCTCTTCCGGTAAACGGCTTTATCTGCCCGGCGACGGAAAACCTGACGGTTGATGCGCTGGGGCAGTGCACGGTTCCTGACAGCATGGTGCCTTTTGGCGAACGGGAATCCGCGGATCCGGCAAGTCCTTCAAGCCTGGAGCGACTGGAAGACGTGTTCCATAATAATTCGCTCATGCTGAAAAACCTGATTTTCCCGGTACCGGTGCAGAATGAAGAAACCGATGCCGCCTGCAAGAAGCTGTTTATGAAATACGGCATTCTTGCGGACAAGCATACTTCGCAGGCGTACGCTGCCGCAATGAATAACAGTGCGCTGACAGCGGAAGATGAGGCGGCTGTGGTGCTTGTCGTTCGTGATCACCCGGCGCTGTCAGCTGACTACATACGGCACACAACCGGCGAGGTTCCTGTCCTGCCGGAAAGCGTTGCCAGTGCACTGGAGCCGACTGAGCTTGTCCGGCCAAAGATTACTACCGAAGCAGACGTTATTGCAGCGCTTGAATCCCTGCAATAACCGAAAAAAAACAGCGGCCGCTTAAAAACGACCGCTGCATCAGTTTACTTTTGTGTCTTTGCACTGGCAGGTTTCTTTGCCGGTGCTTTTTTTTGCTTTGCGCTCTTTGCCTTTGCGGCGGCGGCATTTGCCGTTTTTGCTTTGGCAGGCTTTGCCTCCGGCGCATACGGCTCAATAAATGTCGCACACTGGTATTCGGCAGCAGCTTGGGCTTTGTCGAGCGTGTGATACAGCTTGATAAAGCTTTCGGCCTTTGCCCGGCTTGCGGTAAGGAGCGGCAGAAGCGTTGCCAGATACAGACTCTGCTCCATCTGCTCTTTGTTGAACCAGGCTTTTCCGTCAAAGGTGTGGCTGCCGGTGAGTAACCATGCGTCTTTTCCAGCGACAAGCGGCTCTGCTACAAGGTAAGCGGCTGTTTTTGCGCTTTCTTTTGCACTGAATGACGGCTTTTTGGTGACGGCAAGGGCAAAGGCGCGCTCAAGGAAGTTGTACTTGTTGCGTGCCTGAATGCCGTTTTCACCCAGCAATTCGTCAATCTTACGCTGCAGTGACCACTTGCGGGCATAGCCGGCTTCTGCAATCTTTGAAACGACTGCGTAGGAAGCAAGCAGCACGAATGCGTCGTCCTGTACGTTGAGCGCGGTGGCGATAAAGTCCTGTGCGGTCTTTGCGGCGACCGGGAAGACCGCGGCTGGCGCGGGCGTAGCCGGCGTTGCTGCGGCTTCGGCGGTTGCCGCGGTGCTGGCAGCGGTTGTCTGCGTGGTGGCGGCAGACTTTGCGCCCGACTTGGGCAGTGCCTTAATCAGCGCGGCGAGCGTTTTCTTGAAGGCAGCAAGCTGGCGGTCTGCGCTTACAAGCTTTTTGTAGGATTTGCGCGTTGCTTTGTCAGCGCCGTTGCGCTCTGCCTCTGCAAAGCCCAGCGCCGTGTTGTAGAAGGCAATCAGGTTCTCGCGGTTTACGTCGAGAATGCTCTTGAGCGTTGGCTTTTTAATCTTTGCGGCTTTGCGCTCTTTTGCGCTCATCGTAAGGGCGCAGAGCTGGTCGACAAAGTCTTTTGAAAGGGCGCGGCGGAAGGCTTCGTACAAATCCTTGTAGTGCAACTCCTGCCATGCGATTTCGATGTTAGGCGTGCCGCGGCCGTTCAGGAAGCGGCAGAGTATGCTCCACTGCCCGTCAGCGGTATCGGCTTCCTGGCGGAAGTTCCAGAAGACCTGGCTTTCAAAGCCGTTCAGGCTGGTATACATGCCGTGCTCAACGATGTCCTTGCTGTTGCGGATGTACCAGAGGCCGCTGCGCTGTTCCTGAAAAATCACATAGTGGTTTCCGTCGCCGATAAGGCCTAACCCTTGAGCAATCGTGCGCGTCACAATCTTTTTGTCGTCTTCGCCGCTACCGGTTTTGACGGCATAGGGGCAGGACTGGTTAATCCAGCCCTGGGCGCGCTCGTACTTATTGTTGTAGAAGACGACGGCGTACTCGTTTCCTGCGCGGTTTGAATAGGCAAAGACGTTGTCATTTACCGTGCCGTTATCCCACACATCGTAGAAGAGGAAGTCGTTGATTTCGGCAAAGAGGTAGCGCTTGTGCATGAGCGGGAAGATGTCGTGCCAGTGGCGGTCGACAAGGTAGCCGTCGGGCTTTTCGTTGCGGTAGGCTTTCATGTATTCCATGCCGTACTTTTCTTCAAAGCCTTCAATCTGACCGTGGCCGAACATAGGCAGGCCCGGCATCGTGACCATGAGCGTGCACACACCGAAGTATTTGTCGCCCTTGCCAAACTGTGCAACAGCAGTTTCCTCATCAGGATTGTTCATAAAGTTCACAAAGCGCTTCAGCACCTGCGGATCGAACAGAATCGTGTTCTGCACCGTCTGGCGGTACTTGGTGTTCTCTTCTTTTTTGAGCATGTTCATAAAGGCGCTGTTGTAGACGCGATGCATACCCAGCGTGCGCGTAAAATAGCCTTCCATCATCCAGAAGGCCTCTGCCAGAAGCAGCGTGTCGGGCACTTCTTTTGCCACGCGGTCTACGACTTCGCGCCAGAACTCCTGCGGAATGGCGTTTTCAAACTGTTCGCTTGTGAGCGCGTATTCGCTGCGGGTTGCAATGTCGCCACCATGACCGGGCTCCGGATACCAGAGTCGGCGGATATGCT
>JAILRG010000078.1 GCA_024698325.1 Treponema sp. | reverse complement strand
ACCTTATTTTTCGTCTTCTTTCCCTTCACTTTTCGTTTCAAAAAACTTAGCTTTACTAGAAGCTTTTTTGTTACCCTTGCTTGTCGCAAGTGAATAGGAGTTTATTTCATATTAACTTTCTTGTCAAGCACTTTTTGTTATTTTTTTTATTTTTTTTTCGCAGCAGCCTTTGTAAGGAAGCTGGAAGAAAAATCAGTGCCTGCCATCAAGCGGGTGAGAAAGAATATATATCAAATCACTAAAAATGGTCAAGTGATTTTTTTTATTTTTTTGAATTTTCTTCGTTTTTCATCTGCGCCGTCTTTAATGCCTCTTCTCTCTCAGCAATAGACACCTTTAATGCGCTAATCTTCTCCAAAAATGAAGCAACCTGCTCACTGGATGCAGAAAGACGTACCGAAGAGCCTTCTGTAAGCGCCTCATACACCGCTTCGCCAAGCTGACTGTACTCGTGGGTAAGGCGGTTTGAAAGCTGCAAAAGCTCAACTCTCTTTACGCCCTGGTCTCCAAAATGGCTTGCCTGCGTTCCCGCTTTTGAAAAAACATCTTTAGAAGCAGAGATGCCCTTATCAACATACTTTTTTATGTCATCCACAAAAGCCATAACGGCCTCCTTTATGATTTCTGTACAGCCAGCAGCGTTAAATCATCCAGCTGTTCATCTTCTTTAAGGTTAGTATAATACAAATAGTTCGGTTCGCCCACATCATTCTGGGTTCCGCAATAAAAAGAATACCGGTTAAAATGCTCTTTCAGGAAACTGTCGATATTCCGATCCACGCGCACCATATCAGATTCTGTACATTCCGGGCTTTTGTACATTCGGAACACTTTTTCCACCGAAGCAAGCGCAAGGACGGCATCCTGCACCGTTCCCTCACAGCCGGTAAAATCAAAAACCAGTTCCTCTGCATAGATCGGATTATGGTATTTTTCCAGCCGGTATGTACCGTGGCTGAACACAGCCTCAATGAGGGCCTGAATGCGCTCCGGCGACAGCTGTTCAGAATCTTCCCCTACCCGGTGATTTTCATGCACGTCGCCGGGCTTTCCGGCTCCGCACTTAACAACGGCAAAATCACTGTCGCGGAATTTGCGCGTCGACTCTTCAATACCGTCTGTATACAAGAACAGAACGTCACCGCTATCAAGGTGCAGTTTTTCGACCGTAAAGCCGCCTTTCATATCAATCATAAAAGACGGAAGCGGACCGGCAGCAGGCGTTTCTGCAAGAGAAACCGTACGTTCCCTCTGTTCGGAGCGGTCATAGTAGTGAATGATGTTGTCGCCGGCATTGCACATATACACATCGCCGTCTTTTGTATCGAACAGACAGAGCATAAGGGTTGCAAATTTGCCTTTAAGCCCCAGAGACTCGATAAAATCATTGATGTTAGTAACCAGTTTATTCAGCTCTACGCCATTGATACGCCATGACCAGGACTCAAAATACTGGCGGAACATGGTTGCAACAACAGTCATAATAAGGGCGGCGGGAACGCCGTGACCGGAAGCATCGCACTTTATGAGGCAGTACCAGCGGTCATCAAGTTTTTTGTAATCAAAATAGTCGCCGGAAACACCGGAAGCTCCTTCATAATAGCCGAACAGCTTGACCGCAGCATCATTTAAAAGCGCTGTCGTACGCTTGTTTCCGGACGGGTCGGTCTGGAGCGGGATAAACGCCTGCTGCACGGACTTGCCGTCCATAAGCAGATTTTCATCAAGCGCCGCCTTTACCAGGCTTCGGGTCATTTCGTTGACCGTTTCGCCTAAAAGGCCGATTTCATCGCGGCTTTTTACCGTAATTTCCTGACCGGCAAGCGTTTCCTTGCGGCGAGTATGGCTGATCATTTCCACGTGCTTTACCAACTGACGTATAGGCCGGACGAGAACGGAAACGAACACGAGCGAGCTGAAGATACCGATAAGGGTAACAATCAGGGTGATGGAAAGCGAGACGGTCAGGATTCCCCTGGTGGCTCTGGCGACAGTTTTTAAAAGCGCCTCGGTAGAAACCTGCATGATAATGACAGCCCGAACATACGTCGCCTCATCCCCCTGCCGGTACAGTACGGGTTTGTAAAACATGTAGTGCCGGTTCACGGTATCAAGATGAGTCGTATCAAAAGCAGGCACAGAAGCAAAAGCTTTGTCCGAAAGCTCTTCCAGAAGCTCCGTGCTGCGGTTTGTCAGCAGACGGACTTCATCATTAATCTGATTACGGCGCGTTTCGGCCTCAGCATCGCCGCGAAGCGCTAGGGACGCGCCTTCAACTGTCAGCTCATGAATCTGATGGCTCATTTCGCCTACAGCTGCGGCCGCCTCCTCATCAAGCGCCGTAAAACGGTGCAGGACTTCAAGCACGCCAGGGTCTGTCAATGCAGAGGCGCCCTGTACATATGCAGGGCTATCAATTTTTGAGAGAATATCCTCATCATTAGTCGCCCAGACATAATTGATATTCGTGTTATCCATCGTACGGGGAAGCCCCAGGATCGTAATAGATTCAGACTCTGCCATTGAAGACTTCAGGCTGGGAAGTGCGCCCAATTCCAAATCATTCTGAGCAGGCATGTACATGCGGACGCTTGTTGCAATGCCGTTCATCAAGACATGAACACGCTGCTCAAGCCCTGACGCAAGCGTGCTGCTCTGAGTCCGCAGCATAAGGTAGCCCAACGGAGCGGAAACAAGGGCTGCAACAACGAGAACACCCTGTACGGTAAAAATTGAAAACTTAACCTTCAGGCTCATGCGGCGTCGTTTTACATCGGAAGCGCGTTTCTTTTTTTCCAGCGGCATCATCTCTCCTTGCAGTAATGCAGTAACTTCACGGCGCACAAGCACAGCTTCGCGTGCTGCCAGAGAAAATCCCCGCACAACAAATATCAGGCCAAGCATGGCAAAAAGCATAATCGTCCAGACAAGCAGCAGGCCCGGCTGAATCAGGCTGGCCTTAGAGGGCGCAACCGGGAGCCAGTCAGGGCTGAATAGATAAGGCGACTCAAGCTTTACCGTACCGTACTCATCAATTTTAAGCGTTTTATCAGAAAAGTACAGTCCTCTGTCAGTATGCAGCAGACCGACCCTGTATATGCCGGCGTCAGCGTTTTCAAGATGAATTCCCCGGATAAGCTCGTCGGACACAACTGAAAATTCGCCGGAAGACGCTGTCAGCGTAATGTCGTAGGGAGAAGTGCCGTCCCGGTCAATGTAGACTTCCGAAATGGTACCGTCATAGGTAAAGCCTTTGCCGGAAACAGAAACATCGAGCCCGCCGAAGACATCTGTCTCAGAGCGGACAGAAACGATAGCGGTTGAAGGCTCATACTTGTTAAGAAGCAGGACACAGGAAGCGCTGGGGCCGATGTTTCCCACGGAATCGACAGCACAGACCGAGAACACGTACACGCCGTTTGACTTATTCTTATAGCGGGAGCCGGACTTAGCGGATAACAGGCGGCGCGGCGGCAGCCCTAGCCGGCGAATCGTATGCGAAAGCGGAGAAAGGACGGCGGCAACAGCTTTTTTTACAGAAGCGGGGCTTTTTTTAAGCGGATGCCGCGGAGTGTCTGACAGGGATTTGGGAATAGCAGAAACGTATTCGAGGGACCAGCTGAAGCCTTCAACATCATCGTCTGCGGCATCTGCAGTCCAGTCGACACGGAAATCATTTGAAGCGACAAAGCCGAACTCGTCATGTGCGGGCGGTACAATGACAGGCGCGCGGGGAGGCGTTATGTCACGCCGGTAGGTAAGCGAGCTAACCGGCGACCAGTTTCCGGCATAGTCGCGGACACGCACCTTAAAAAACCAGACGCCGTCTTCTGGAGCAAAGGCCGTAAGCTCGGTTTCGTCTGCCAGATTCGAGACAAGCTTCGGCGGCTCCTCGCCGGCATCCTGCGTCCAGATCCAGGAAAAGCCTGCGATACCGGACACATCCCGCGGAAGCTCCACGCGGGCGCGCACTTTTTCTGCCGTTCCACGCCGGCCTTCCTTAAAGCTCAGCGCACGAATGGACGGAGCGTCCACCCGCCGGTCTTTCTGAAGCGCATACAGCCGGGGCTTTTCAGCACCAGACTGCTGCCAGACAAACGAAAGCTCACCGCCGGAGAGTACGGGGCTTGCAAAACGCTGGGCGGCATCCGTCTTTCCGCCGGGAAGGGAAACTTCGCTCCAGAGATAGCCGTTTTTCCGAACCAGGCTTACCCTGTCAGTACCCGAACGGTTATCAAACCATAGTCCGTACAGCGTTTTTTCGTGCGCAAACAGAACCGGCCGGTGCGCAGAGCCAAAAGAGGACACCTGTTCCGCAGTTCCCAGGACATGCCCCTGAAGGTCCAGCTCGGTAATCCACACGCTGCTGATTTCAGATGCGGTGACAGAGCGTTCCCAGGCGGCATACACGTGGCCGTCCGAGGCATACACAAAAGGGCGCTGATTATGATACTGAAAGAAATTCCGCTCTGATGACAGCGGAACGGAGTCTGCGCCTGTAACCAGAGCTGCGTCGCTCCAGGTCTGACCTCCGTCGGAAGAGCATGTACTGTAGAGCTGGTTTGAAAAACGGGGCATGAGGTCAGACTCATACTGTGCCTGAAACAGCACCATGTCCCCGGTGTCTGTCGGACACAGGAATGGCGAGAACGGATTAGAGAATGCGGCAGACGGCTTAAAGAAAGAAAACGGCTTCCAGGTAAGCCCGTCAGCTGATGTGGTATAAATCAGGGAAAAAGAAAAACGCTCGTACTGTTCCTGCGCGGAGCTTCCGACAAGTTCCCGGGAGCCAAGGGTTGCAAAAAGGACAAGGGAGCCGTCTTTTGCCGCAAAAAGCCGGGGACCGACAGCAGTCTGTTCAGCGACAGGTATGGAGCTTTCAGAAAAATGCGCGCCGCCGTCATCAGAGGTATACACGTGAACGGCGTTTCCGGCAGCGGCGACGGCTACCGACAGAATGCCGTTAGTGCAGGCGGCCGAAAAACAGTCGGGAATATCGCCGGAATATGAGAACGGCCCTGCGACACGCTTTTTCTCCCCCCACTCAGTTCCCGAACACGAAAGCACCGAAATCCACAAGGCGCTTCCTTCCGGCAGCACCTCAGCTTCCTCAAAAAAACACCATGTCGTGTTTCCGTCAGAGACAACAGCCGGAAAATACGCACCGGTTGAAGAGACAGGAACCGGTTCATCCCAGTACAGCTGTCCGGACTGAGCCGTAATCGGCACGGCAAAGAACGCAAGCAGGAACGCTGCAAAGAGAAGCTTTTTTTTCAGTACCACCATCCGCTTACGCATCACATCAAAGCCCTAATCCGTTTCATAAGCTGCTGCAGCTTCCGGTTTGTCCGGTTTGAGCCTTTCTGAATCAGCTGTTCTATCATAGCATAAGAACGAATTATATTATTCTTATTTAATTCTTGAATTGCAACAAGATATACCGACTCATCCTCTGCTGACAGCACATTTGTCACCTGCGGTCCCATAGCAGTCTGGACGGAATCCTTAAGCGCCATGGCTTCCTCGTTATTCCGGTCGGTTTCGAGCACGGAATTTACCGTCGAAAGCACTTTCTTGAGCTTTTCAATGTCACCGTTTGCGGTTTTATAGTCTTTTGCCGCCTGAGAAACCAGCGTTGCAGCTTTTTTACGGTTTGCCGCCGTCACCGGCCGGACTCGGATGCCGATATCATACTCAAGGTCCTCTATGATTTTTGCTAGCCCCGGATACGCAGGATTGAGCGCATACAAGTCCGTAAGCGTTGCGTATGCGGACCTTTTGTCTTTGTCCGACCGTGCCTTTTTTACCATCGCCTCAAAGCGCTTTCCGAAATCTTCCGGATGAAGCTGCTGCTCGATTCGCAGAGAAAGCAGATTTGCTTCCTGATTCAAAGGATAGACCCGCTGAACCTTGCGCAACTGCTCGGTCGCACGGAAAAAAGCGTTTTCCGCAGCCTTTTTATCCCCCGAAGCGATAAGCGCCTCTCCGTCAGTGTATTCGATATGCGCAAGGCTCAGAAGCGATGACATTTCGCTGTACTGCGGGGCGGAAACAGAAATCGAACGCTCGGAACTCATGGAAAGCGCCGTATTTATCATGTTGAACAGATCCTGAATTTCAGCATCTTCTTCATCACTGGTCTTAGCCCACTGCTCCCGGGCATTGACTATTCGGTTTTCGGCGGTGGTAAAATCCTGCGCATAAAAGGCTTCGCGCGCCTGATTTTTTAGCGTACGGACAAGCATCACGATAGCCAGGTGCTGCCGGAACGTAATGTCGCTGTCGAGGGAAAAAAGCTCCGTGTCGGTACGAGACTGCAGCGCCTCATCGTATTCCAGCGAAAGCGAAAGGCTGTAGCTGTCGCGTGCCCGCCCAAGATAGTTGATTGCAGCGTCAAACTGGCTCTGGCCGACAGCAGCTTTTACCTGCCGGATGCATTCATCACCCTGCTGAGCCGCAATTTTGGCATTCTGCGCGCGCTCCGACGCCTCTTCCATGGAAAGCGCGCTTCTTTCAAGCAGGGAATCGAGCAGCTGCGCATTTTTGACGACCGTATCCCTGTAAGCGGCAATGCGTGCCTGCGCATCTGCGGTTACATCTGGAGATGAAAGCGCCTCTGATTCCGACAACAGCTCTTTTTTAAGGGCTGCCGCCGTGCGGGAAGCCTGCGACAGCTCCCGGTAGGCCCGGCTGGGATAATAGCGGGTTTGCACATACGAATCAGCATCTTCAGGTTCGGATGGCCTGATGCCGGCAGTTTTTTCAGATTCCTCAACTTGTGCAAAAAGTGAGGCGACAGATGTGTCAGAACCAGAAGCATAGCCTTGGGCAAGAGAAAGCCAGTGCTCGGTAAGCTTTCGCATACAGACGTCTTCTGTCCTGCGGCGAATATCCTGATAGTACGCAATTCCGGACTGCCAGTTTAAGGCCGTGTCTTCAGGAAGCAGTTCGTCTTCGTTCTTCTGAATGACTGCCCCTTCCCTGCTGATTTCCGCTTCCAGCCGGGAAGCTGTTTTTGCCGAACGCGTGTCGGAAAGAATCTGCCGGTAAAAATGCAGCTGTTCAAGGAAAACCGCCTGGTCTTCTGCGCTCACGTTTGAAAATGCCGCTTCTGAAACGCCTGTTCCAGCACCGCCCGTTTTTGCATACGACTGCTCCGCGCCGCCCGTCATTGCATCGCCGGTTTCGCTCATTCTGGCAGCAACGGCATTTACGCGGCCGGCCGCCGCAAGGAAGGCGTCTCCCAAAAAGCCGTGTATAAAGTCCATCGAAGCCGTATATTCGGTAAATGCCGCCGCCGGGTGATGCTCTGCAAGCCGGTACAAGTTGTGGACGTTCCGGGCAAGTCCCGCAAAAGAAACGGCGGAAGAAAAGGAAGCCATAACCGGGGCAGAAAATGCACCTTCAGGCGCGGGGACGGCGCGGTCTGCGGAAGCAGGGGCCGCAGCCACAGCATATTCCGCATCGGCGGCAGGCGCGAGAGGAGAGCTGAAGAGAGTAAGCAGCGCAGAGGCAGGCACGGCAGTTTCCGCATCAGAAAACAGCTGCAGAACCGTCTCGTAAAGCGTACGCTTCATATATTCAACCCGGCTGTTCCAGAACGAATCCACACAGGCGATAATCCCCGTGCCGGCAACATCATCATATCCTTCAAGGGCAAGCCGGGCAAAAGAGATGTACGAGGAGACAAGCGAAGGATACTGCTCAAGCACCGCCTCGTCACATTCAGCAAGCACTGTCGACAGGCGGACAAAATCGTTTCGCACCGCTGCCAGATTTCTGAACGCAGCTTCAAGGGAGGCAAACTGCGAAAGTGCCTGCTCCGGCGCAAGCGAAGCACACGCCCTGCAAAGCGCCGCGGTTTCCCGCTGACAGGCAGCAAGCAAATCAGAAAGAGAGGCGACATGTCCAATCACAGCCGACACCGATTCTGCGACAGAGGATTTTAGCTCATTGTCATAGGAAACAGGGACCGCATACTCACCGTCATAAACGACATCGGACTCTGCGGTTTTTAGCGTAAGACAGCGGGAAAGGACAGAAGCGGCTTCCGCATACTTTTTTGCCGCTTCCTCAGACTCCAGGTCTGCCCTGCCTTCTGTTGCGAGCCGAAGCCCCTCCCAAATGCTGTCGTCAGCCCGGGTGATATAATACTGAAGGGTAAGGGTACGGCGGGCGTCGTTAGTAAGCGCAATCGACTCGGCGGAGCGGTTCACCTCACCTTTTTCCATCTCTCCGATAATCTGCACTTTCTCAATGTCATTTTCGTCGGCTTCGGCCGCTGTCGCGACAATTTCACCAATCCGGTCGACAAGGGATCTCGCCTGCTGATTAAACTTGAAGCGCTCCTTCATAATCCGGTTGATGCGTTTCTGGGCTGCATCAAAATCTTCGGGATGTTCTTTCTGATATTCTGCAAGGGACTTTAAGGCCGCATTATATTCATTCCGGGCAATGAGGGCATCAATTTCCTTCAGACCCATCACCTGCTGAGCAAATAAGCCAAGGGTACACGAGAAAACTAAGACTGCAGCAAGATTCCGAGGCCTTTTTATACGCATCTCCCCTTTTGCTTTGATAAAACTCTAATTACAAGATATACTATTTTTAGGGCAATGAAAACTCTTACATTGAGATTGACAGTACCTATTTTTCTCATTTTCGCAAAGGCGCCCGTACTGACAGCGGCTCCGGCGCATGATTTTCTTGCCGATTCCATTGATGCTTTCTCAAGCAGCAGCGAGGGCACGACAAGCTTCCGCTCACTTTCCATTCCATCCGGCGGCAGATGTGAATGTCTGGGAACAGCAGGAGCCGCACTTTCTGATGACATAAGCTTTTTTGACTACAACCCGGCTGCAAGCGCCGTACTGGAGCAGACGGAAGCCGTCGTCTGTCACAACACATGGATTGCAGACTCAGCGGTAGAAACCGTCGCCTACACCACCCGCTTCGGGAACTTCGGCACAGGCGCACAGATCAAATGCTTTTACGTTCCGTTTACTGAATACGACAATTACGGGGAGCGCGCTGCAAGCTCGTATTACAGCGAAACCGTACTGACCGTTAATGCGGCCTACACATTCCTTGCAGGCTATACTTTCAAGGGAATTACCGCGGGAATAAACGGAAAAATCGGCTGGAGGAGCGTTCCGGATTATACCGACAGCGAGACCGGCGCCTTAAAAAAGAATTCCGGACTCACCCAATCCTCTCTTGCGGTCATGGGAGACGCAGGCTTACTGATGGGCTGTAATCTGGCAAAATTCTTTTCAAGCCGGGAGCCAAACGTACATATCGCGCTTACAGCCCAGAACATAGGAGCGGCCTTTACCGGCTTTGGCGAAAAAATCACAGAAGACGATTCCCTTCCCTGGAGAATCGGAGCCGGCATCTCCTACAGGCCGGTTAGGGCACTGCTGATTACGACAGAGTTCCGTCAGTATCTTCTCGCTGACGAGCTTACCGATTTAAAAAACAGAGCCGCCTGCGCAGGCTGCGAGCTTACCGTCACGCCATCTTTTTCCTTCCTGACAGGGTTTTTGCTGCAGGGGGGAAGCCCGCGCATAAGCATAGGAAGCGGCTTTTCAGTACATGCCGTCCTTTTACACCTGGCGTACACATTTGACATAACCTCATCGCAGAATCCGGTAAACCATATCAGCCTGTCGGCAAAACTGCGGCTCGGCGACGGCGGCCGGGCAGAAATTCAGAAAGCTGTTGATGAACATTACATCCGCGGAATCTCCCTGTATGCAGAAGGGAGCCGCGAATCAATAGAAGCGGCAATAGAAGAATGGACAGAAGCGCTCCGCCTGAACCGGAAGTTTGATCCGGCCCTGCAGGCAAAAAAAGCAGCTGAAGAACTGCTTGCCGCACATGATGACATCACATCTCTCGGCAAGCTTCATACGAGGTAGGTTACTTTTTGCGTGAGAACACCCGGTAGTTTATCCACGGGAACAGCGTATGCTCGCGCTCGCAGCGGGTCAGCCACTCGGTGCTTACCGTATTAGAGCCAAGCGCGTCAAACACCGTGATGAACGCACGGATTGCAGCCTTAAAATGCTCAGCAACATATTCGGGTTCCTGCCCTTCGTGCAGCATCTTCGGCCAGTCAAGTCCCAGCGCAATCATAAGCTCCCGCGCGCCCAGATTCAAAAGCCGTGCCTTTAAGCCGGTATCGTTGGGGAAGCGCCCTGCCAGATCTACCATACGCTCGCACATTTTGCGGGTATAGCGGAGCATCCAGCCGTTAGTGCTGTCGAGCAAGTCCTCGCCGTAGCCGGTTCCGGATGCAGCGCTGGGATAGGGAACAATTTTCTGCAGGCTGAACTGATTTCCGAGCAGTGATTTTCCTGTCGTCAGCACAAGGTCTGTCTCCTGCACCTGCGAAATCACCTCTTCAAGGAAATCCACGCCTTCATCCCAGACAGAGCACATCTGGTCGAGCGGGATGGCACAGCAGAGCGTCACATCTTTATCTGCAAGCAGCGTCTGCGCCTTGTCCAGTAAAGCTTTTTTTGCTGACACAAAAGCCGCAGCATCTTTTTTCAGCTGCGCCCTGGCTGCATCCGCATCATACACGTCTCCGCCCTTAGTCCAATACCGGAATCCGGTTGCAACGCGGGCTTCGCCGGGCAGCGAAAAATCACCCAAATCTTCAGCAGAAAGCTCAAAACCGATATCCTTATCCTGAGCACGGTACACACCTGCTCCAGAAAAGCCAGATTCGCCAAGGATGTCTTCGGGAGTTGCGGCATCACGGGCAAAAAGCACGAGTGAGTTCTGGCAGCGGACAGGCGTAAAGATGCCCGTTTCCGGCGCCGATTCGCTAAAAAGCACGGCATGCGTATCAACAAACGTGTAATTCATGCCGTAAGAGCGCAGCACTTTTTCGATTCCGGGGACATAGCCGAGATCCGGTAACCAGAAGCCGTCCGGCAACGTGCCGAAAATGCTCCGGTGCGAGTACAGGCCGATTTCAACCTGAGCATTCAGGATTTCCGGCATATCCGAGTAATGCGGCAAGAATGCATAGGAACCGGCTGTCGCCAGAGGCTCAATCAGGCCTTTATCTGCACATACAGCAAATGCCTTCAGCAGGTTCTGCCCATATTTTTCACAGAAGTCGTTTTTATCACGCTTAAACCGGTCAAGGCAGCGGACAGCCGCCGCTTGCAGCGCCGCATCAGCACCACACCGCTTAAGCTCGCGTTCGCCAAGCTCGATTCTCCGCTCCAGCCATTCAATGTACTGCTGCTGGACAACAGGGTCTCCCAAAAGTCCGCAGACAACAGGAGAAATGACGATGGAAACAGGACATGATTTCTGATTCTGCTCCAGGCGCTCAAGCATACGGAGCAAAGGCAAATATGTTGAAGAGATAGAGCTGAACAGGATATTGTTCTCTACCTCATATTTTTTTTCATCTTCAATATGACGGATATACCCCTGATGACAGGTAAGCACAAAAACCAGATTTTTTACTGACATACTAAAACTCCGTTGCTGATTTTACGACAGGAAGGACTGCCGATGATTCTGATAATGGAGCCGCAGCAGTTCTTTTAGTGAAGAAAGCTCTGCCAGCGGACTGATTTCCATGTCATAAGCAGGATAAGCCTGAGACAGAATCTTAGATCCACGGGGAAGCGCATATTTTGCAGTATAGGCAAGGACATTATCATCCTTGGAGCGGTACTGAGCTACCAGATCCACCCGGACAAACTTCTTGCCGGCAGGAAAAAGAACGTACTGCTCACGCACAGAACTGTCAATCTGAACATCAAAAGATTCTTCAGGAGTATTGGTATCTTCATCATCGAAAAAAGAAACCCGGAGCACCAGATTGGAAAAACCGTTTTCAGGAGTAAAGGCAGCCCGGTCGCTTTCCCGGATATCCCAGTACACAAAAGCCCAGACAGGATTGCGCATTACCATTCCAATTTGAGTTTCATTGAATGATTCCGGAAGCTCAGACTCGGCAATCTCTGCGTCTGCAATATTCATGCCGCCGTTATCCGGCAAATCCTGTTTAAGTTCTTCTGCCACTTCCAGCAGCTCGCCTATAATAAAGCGACGGCTTAAATCATCAGGAACATCAATACCATAATCATCCGCAAGAGCTATTAAATCTGCTGATGAAAGAGTTTCTAAATAAGCACGTGATAAAATCTTTGTTTCCATGACTTTTTTTTCTTTGCTGACTGATAGTAGTAAAAAATTAAATAAAACGCAAGAGTTGAAATTTAATTAATCATTCACAAAACCATTCTTAATTATCGCTGAGTACTGCCCCAGGCGGATTTTACGACTCGTAATGCGTTTCTAATGAGTATTCTAATACGTAATAGATAAGGACTAATGCAGAATGAAAAAAACTGGGAATATAAAAAATCCCGCAGACAACATAGATGACGCTGATTGTATATACCATCGACAGTCTGCAGAATCTGCGAGAGATTTCAAAACGGCAGCCTAAAAGCTGCCAGCTACGAGAAAGCCGGACGGCTTTCTCAACGAGCTTTTGCCTGGTCGCAGCGCGTCCCTTTTCTGCCTGGCAGAAAAGCACAAAAACTCGCGGTTACTGATAGCAATTAGAAGCTACCTGCCACTGCAACAGCACAAGCTACGGTACAAGTCGCAACCTGCGGTTGCTTCACGAGTTTCCGCTGAAGCGAAAACTCGCACGGCTGTCCCGTTACAGATACTTTGTTTAGCAAGAGCGCCAAAAACTTGATAAAACAAAAAAAATGCCCGCAGATTTTCGTCTGCGGACATAAATCGCAACCACAGCGGGCTGCACTGCAAGTCTTATTAGAAGCTGCCTGCCACTGCAACAGCACACGCAACGGTACAGCCGACCATGGGGTTGTTACCCATGCCCATGAAGCCCATCATTTCGACGTGAGCCGGAACTGATGAAGAGCCTGCAAACTGTGCGTCAGAGTGCATGCGGCCGAGCGTATCAGTGAAGCCGTATGAAGCCGGACCTGCAGCCATGTTATCCGGGTGCAGAGTGCGGCCAGTGCCGCCGCCAGAAGCTACAGAGAAGTACTTCTTACCGGCAAGCAGGCGCTCTTTCTTATAGGTACCAGCAACCGGGTGCTGGAAGCGGGTCGGGTTTGTTGAGTTACCAGTGATAGAAACATCAACATCCTCGTGCCACATGATTGCAACGCCCTCGCGGACATCGTCAGCGCCGTAGCACTTAACGATAAGGCGATCGGGGTTAGAGCCGTAGGGAACTTCTTTTACGACTTTGAGCGCCTTGTCGGTGCCTTCGCCGTTGAAGTAGTCAAACTCAGTCTGCACGTAGGTAAAGCCGTTGATGCGGCTGATGATCTGAGCAGCGTCTTTTCCAAGGCCGTTCAGAATAACGCGCAGCTTGTTCTTGCGGACTTTGTTTGCGTTTGCAGCAATCTTAATT
The DNA here is from genome assembly GCA_024698325.1 of Treponema sp. Lineage (GTDB taxonomy): Bacteria > Spirochaetota > Spirochaetia > Treponematales > Treponemataceae > Treponema_D. Next base: position 8,526 of record JAILRG010000078.1, on the reverse strand, counting down.
GCACCCTCAGCGGCAGCGAATGACTCGTGACCGGCGAGGAAGGCGAAGCACTGTGTCTCTTCGCTCAAAAGGCGTGCGCCCAGGTTTCCGTGGCCAAGACCGACTTTGCGGTCATCAGCAACAGAGCCCGGCAGACAGAATGCCTGCAGGCCTTTTCCGATGTTAGCAGCAGCGGTAGAACCAGTCTTGTCACCGGTCTTCTCTGCTTCTTTAATTGCGATTGCAGAGCCGAGCACGTATGCCCACTTTGCATCCTCGAAACAAATCTGCTGTGTTGACTGGCAGATTTCATACGGATCGAAACCGCGCGCTTTGCAGAGGTCGCGGGCTTCGTTCAAGCCTTTCTCGCCCTCTGAAAAACCGTATTCTTTAAGAGCCTTATTCACCTGAGGAATGCGGCCTTCAAAATCTTCAAACAATGTTGCCATAATATGTCCTTGCCGCATGGATGCGGCATCCCTTTAAATGCGACAGTTTGCTTGCAAACTGTCAGAGTTCGTTGTACATGGACGTACAGCGAACGTCTTATTCTTTACGCGGGTCAATGAGCTTGACCATGCCCTGATCTGCAGTTACGCGGCCGTAGTGTGTGCGTGCACCAGCAATAGCCTCTTCTGCCGGCTTACCAGCTTTGAGAGCGTCCATCAGCTTACCGAAGTTGATACAGTTGTAGCCGATGATCTGGTTGTCTTTGTCGATTGCGCAGGTCTCTACATAGCCTTCAGTCATCTCGAGGTAGCGCGGACCGGTCTTGCGGGTTGCGAACATAGTACCGACCTGTGAGCGCAGGTTCTTGCCCAGGTCTTCCAGAGAAGCGCCGACTTTGAGGCCGTCTTTTGAGTATGCGCTCTGAGTGCGTCCATAGACAATCTGCATGAAAAGTTCGCGCATTGCAGTGTTGATTGCATCGCAAACGAGGTCAGTGTTCAGAGCTTCGAGCAGTGTTTTTCCGATAAGGATTTCAGAAGCCATAGCAGCAGAGTGTGTCATGCCAGAGCAGCCGATAGTCTCGACCAGAGCTTCTTCGATGATGCCGTTCTTTACGTTCAGAGACAGCTTGCAGGCACCCTGCTGCGGTGCGCACCAGCCGATACCGTGTGTAAAGCCTGATACGTCTTCAATCTTTTTTACCTTGACCCACTCGCCCTCTTCGGGAATGGGAGCCGGTCCATGATATGCGCCCTTAGCCAAAGGACACATGTGTTCCACTTCTGCAGTGTACGTCATAGGATTCTCCTAAATGCATTAAGATAATCCCTAAGCAACAGGTGCGTTCGCCAGGGGCGCGTACCTCCACGCCACGGGCTTCCTGCATGTTAGAGACTGTTTCGGACAAAAGTATAAAGCGTTTTTACAAATGTTTCAACGGGAAAGCAAGAACTTGCCGCTTTGACATCATTGAACGAAATGCATATCAGCAGATGTCACAGCGGCAAGCACAAGAAAAACCAGAAGTGCACATAGTTTTTTCATAGAGGGAACTCCTTAATGAGGGACTTCGTCAGCAGCCGAGCCCCAGTTCTTTTAGCTTTGCCTCACGTCAGTTAAGCACTATCTGCTTGTTCTTGGCAGCAACAGCGCAGAAGTGGCGGTTGATTTCAAGCGGATTACCGATCGGAGACTCGTTTGCATTACGAACCATACAGAACAAACTACCTAGCTGCGGACACTGTCATTTTCTGAGTCTACAACCGCATCGTTTTCAACTGGAACCGGCTCGTCATTCTCAACGGGCACAGACTCGTCGTTTTCGACTGGCACAACCTCGTCGTTTTCGACTGGCACAACCTCGTCGTTTATAGCCGCTGTCAGCCACTCCCAGTTTTTGTTTTTTGCGAGGTCGTAGACACCATCCTTGCAGAATACCAGATGGCTGTTCCGGGGCTTTCCGATGGAGAAAGTCCAGAAATTATAGAATGAAGCTTTTTCAAGTTCTATCCTGCCGAATTCTGCGACCGTTCCGTTATACCAAAGCTTTGCAGTGCAAACGAGAGCTTCAGAACGAATACATTTTACGGAATGCGGAATGACAATATCCGTTATGTCATCGCCCAGCCCCAGAGGAGCATTAATGATACTGATGCCCTCAGGAATAGCAATGCCCCAATATGCGCCCATCTGTATGTCGTATATGCGCTTTCCGTCCGAAGACGGCTGAATCCAATCCCTGCCATGCTCGAAAAAAGCCGACGGCAGGAATGCCTGCAGCTTGTTCTTACCCAGCGCTTTTTCATCAAGCCGAAAATAGTCTTCCATTACGTCGGCAGTAAGGTCAGTCCAATCCAGCTCCTGCCTGATATCAAATATTCCGTCCCGGCAATAAATGACCGGTCTGACATCCTTTGCTGGATAGGAAAAAGAGCCGCGCTCAAAGACGATTTTCCGGCACTCTTTCCTCGTTCCCTTATAAATAAGCTTTGTCTTTTTAGTCCAGCCGGAGAATACCTCATAGCCGACTCGTTTCAGGGAATGAGGCAGAACATAGGCTTTTACCTTAGGCGACACCAGGCCTTCGAGGCAGCCGGCAGCAAATACTGTCACCTGCTCCGGGAAATACACCGTATCCTGCCGTTCAACATCAATCAAGAAGGAGTGTACTCTGAGAAGCACATCGTCCTTTACCAGAAACCACTTCAGGCTCTCTTTGGCAAGATAGGAGTCTATGGCTTCGTAGGGATTCTTACCAGACTCCCCCTGCCTGATTATCGCGGCAATGCGTTTTCTGGCAAGGGCAAACGCAAGCCTTGCCCTCAATGATTCATGTTCTTTTGCTGCAGGCATTTACTTTCCCCTTCCTCTACTTTTTCTTCCAGTCCTTGTATGTAGCGTTTATTCCATGCGGATTGTAGCCGCTGTCATATTTTACGGCATTTACACGGATGAAGGTCACATCATCGCTCGTGTCGCTGTAGGTAAACGCAAACCAGACTCCCTTGTTGTTGTGGTTGTAAAGCACAAGGTTGTCAGCATCGCTTGCAAGATATGCGCCGCTTCCCTTGTCGCCGTCTGAGAATTTGACCGTGGCGACGCCGTTCTTTCCGAAGGTGACGGAAGCGGTGTACTTATCGCTCCATTTGCCACTGAAAGTTTTCCCGATGACTTCGGTTGCAAACTCCGCGTTGAACTTGGCTCCATCTTTTACAGCATAATTTGAAGCAAGAAGCGCCCGGCGATTTTCAAAAGACCCGTAGAAAGCACTGCCGTCCTTAAAGAAGCGGTATGTCTCTTCCCGGCTATTTTTTGTTTTTTTCGTCAGTATCGTGCAGTTCTCAAAATCTACCTTGTAGGGGATTTTGTAGTCCAGGAACTGGGGTGTAAAGATTCCGTCTTTGCTGAATACAACCTGCTTTATAGGATTGAGTGCCCCGGTATTTTTATCCACCTTATATCCATAACTATAGGTCTGTCCGATGATTATGTCCATTTCCGAGGTGTAGGATTTAGAAAAGGACGGCAAACCTGCATAGCTTTTTACAGCAGAACCTTTGTCAGACACCTTGCTCGAAAGAAACCGTCCCGAACGCCCTGAATTAAACGCCCATGCACTAGGAATGACAATTACAGCTATCAACAGAGATGCCACTGTCAGAATACGCGAAACAAAAACAAACAGAACATTTCGTGAACTCAAGTTCCGCACTATGTATGTAATAATGTAGGCTGCAACAAGAACAGCAACATACCCTTTTACAGAATTAGAATCACCGAGATATGCAAAAACAGCTGCAGGGCCACAGCCTATCGCAAGATCTACAGTACAATAACCGCCGCGTTTGGCAAGCCAGAAAAGACCGAAGGCACCCGCTGCAAGCGCGCAGGCAAAGCCGGGAAAGGTCGCGGCTCCGGTTACTCCTAATGCCGTAAATATCAAAAGAGCGGCAATCTGTACCAGCTTGGCGCAGAGATTTGAAATTTTACTCTGACGCTGCTTTTTTTCCTGTTCAGCCCTAAAGGCTGCCTGGCGGGCAGCTTCCTCTGCCTGGCGCCTTTTGCGAGCCTCAGCGTCGCGCTTTTCCTGCTCAGCCTTCTTTTTCTCGTCCTGCTGCTTTTCAACATTAGACTTATACGCCTTCTTTGCCCGACGCACCCACTTGCCCTTACCGCTCAGCTCGTAAATGCAAAATCTCAGGCGTGTATCGTCTGCTTTCTTCTTTTTAGGCTTATATTCAATTATGATGTCATTATCAGTAACCTGAGTCTTGGCATCAAGATTATAATGCGCACAATAAGCACCACAGATTTCGCTAGAACCGTCTGCATATTCATGCTCTACGGTTATACGAATAGTACCGGTCGGACCTTTTGCGTTATTGAGAAGAACCATACTTGCTTCCACAACTTCGCCATGGAGTTTGTAGGTAAGCTTTTCAATTTCAACACCGTTCCAGTCTCCGTTGTTTCCATAAACCTTAAAACCAGGATGCAAATCCTGCCAGACTTTGTAGCTAAGTTTCGAATCCCTATCCTGTAGATCGTCCGGAGAGAGAACTACCAGCTGCTTTTTATTCCGCTCGATATCTGCCTTCAGCTGCTCACGAGCTCTTTTTTCCGCTAAAGCATACTCTTCGGCTGCGCGCCGTTGTTCCTCTTCAAATTCTTCATGGCGACGGCGTTCTTCTTCCCGCTCTTCAGCTTCCCGCTGACGCTCTGCTTCCCGTTCCTCAGCTTCCCGCTGCCGTTCGGCAGCCCGCTCCTCGGCTTCACGCTGACGCTCTGCTTCCCGTTCCTCAGCATGCGCTTCATTATAGCATTTCATACTGCAATACCATGCTTGACCAGTCGTAGTAAACCATCCATCTTCACTAACGCCACCGTCGCGTTGCCAGTCAAATTTACGTCCGCACCATCTGCAAGCTCTCAAATCTTCCATATCTCATTTCCTTCCTTATTTTTTCTTGCCGAACAGGTTGCCAAACATGTTCTTCATTGCTGCTTTTGTCTCAGCCTTCAGGTTTTGAATTTCCTCACTTTCACCAGCCTTTTTCAAAGCATCACCTGCGCGGTTTCCAAGTTTTCCGAGCATACTTCCTAAGTTCTGCGCAATCTTATCCGTAGCAACTTCGTCATTTTCAAACTCAGCAACTTCATCGTTCTCGTCGTCAGCGACTTCGTCATTTTCAAACTCTGCTACTTCGTCATTTTCTTCGTCGAAATCTGCAACCTCGTCGTTCTCTTCATCAAACTCAGCAACCTCGTCGTTTTCAGGCATTTCGTCGTCATCATCGCTGTCATCATTCCAGTCTTCGTCGCTCACATAGTCCCAGTCATCAAGCTCATTCTCAAGATTAAGGATTCCGTCTTTGCACTGAATTTCCTTTAATCCATACATACCAAAAGCACCGCGCCCCAGGGAAATATTCTTAAATTCGGCTTTTGTTCCGTTATAGATGACCAGGGGATTTTCTTCCACATCACCACAGGCATACAAGCCCCCGTCAACTATTTTTTTGAGACTATGGGGGAGATCGATTTCTTTAATGTTATAAAGGGCATCCTCAGATACAGGTTTACCGATTTCTTTTACTCCTTCGGGAATGACAACAACCGCATCTTTTTTCAGTCTTTTGTAATCATTTTCCAGCATAACTGCATCAAAGCCAACCAGCACATCGCCTTCAATTTTGCAATATTTGACACCGTCTGCCAACAAAGCCTTTTCTGCAGAAGAGGCATCGCCTACTTTCGTACCACATTCCGGACAAAACTTAGCGCCAGCTTCTAGCTTTGTTCCGCATTCAGCACAGAAAAGTCCGCGGACAACCTTTGTTCCACACTCTGGGCAGAACTTAGCACTGTCTGCTAATACAGCTCCGCAATTCGTACATTTCATTGTGCAAACACTCCTTCATTTTCAAAACCTTCTGTGGAGGGAATTCTCCCTGCGCACGAGCAGTATAAAGACAAATATTTTTTTTGTAGTGAGTAGCTACGCACAGAAAAGCTGTGAATTTTTCACAGGTTTTGTTTTGAGGGAAATAGCAGAAACTGAATATTTTACGACTTTATATAGTGAGAGGCGGAAGGAGACTATGATGGCAGCATCTTGCCGGTGTACAGTATATCAGCCGTAGCGCTCAAGAAGCGCCTCGTGTCCCGGGCAACCGGTTTTTGAGTAGATGCGCGAAAGATAGTTTTCCACACTGCGCCCCGCCAGGGAAAGAGCGTCGGCAATCTCTTTGTTAGTCTTCCGTTCAATCAGAAGCTTAAATATCGTGCGCTCCTGCTTAGTCAAACTTTCGAGCAGGTCGCGGTAGGCTACGAGTGGTAGCGTCAGGTCGGGCTGTATGTAACTTCCACCTTTGAGCACGACAGATAGCGCGTGCAATAGTTCTCTTTCTGAGCTTGATTTTGACACAAAACCACAAGCACCGCTTTCTGTTGCAAGGCTTACAATGCCAGGGTTCGTGTACATGGAATAGACCACCGTCTTTATGGTCGGGAACTTTTCCCCTACCGCGCGCAAAAGGTCTATGCCGCTTTCTTTCCCCAAAAACAAGTCCAGTACAAGCAGTTCCGGGAGCCTTCTGGCCAACGCAAGCGCTGCAAGTTTCTCAAGCGCTTCTCCGATGGCAGAGGCAAAGCCACAGCACACAAGCATCTCTTCTTCCGCACCAGTGGCTGCGGCAGATTCAATATACTCGCGGATACCGCGGTTTGTAAGCAGATGGTCATCAACAACGAAAAATCTATGAGCCATTTACAAGCCCCCCCCACACACACCACCATCACACACACGCACCGACTCAGTCTGGGGTTTAAGCGCCAAAAAGACGCTTACCTGAGTTCCATCGCCCGGATGCGAGTCAATCTGAAGCTTTGCTCCAATCAGGCGGGCACGTTCTATCATGCCGGTAAGGCCAAAATGCTTTTTCGGCGGATTTTTAAGCAGCGCTTCGCTTTCAAAGCCCACGCCGTCGTCGGTTACAAAGAGATACATTCCCCTCGTCTCTTCGCCGACATTTCCCCGCATAAGCAGGGTCACTTCCTGGGCCTGTCCGTGCTTTTCTACATTCGAAAGGGCTTCCTGCACGATGCGGTAGAGGTTCAGGCTCTGCTCGGAGGTCATATAAGTCAAGTCAAGTTGCTCGCTTACTGTAAGCCGTAAAGCCACGCCGCTCCGCTTCTGAAATGAGCGGCACAAGTCCATCACATTTGCCGCAAGATTCCTACGGGTAATGTCGGGAGGTGCAAGATTGTAACTGAGAGCTCTCACATTTTCAAGCGTCTTTACCAGCAGACTGCTCACTCGGTTCCGCTCATCGTCTGACACCGCAGCGCCGACAGCCTGAGCACACCAGCGCAAATCCTGCGCCACCGTGTCGTGCAGCTCGCGGGCAATGCGTTCCCGCTCATCTTCCTGTCCCTGTATCGTGTAACGCAGGTACTCACCCGACTCCTTTAAGCGCGAAGATGACTTAAAGTATTTTACGCCGATAATGCAGATTGCGGTAAGCGCGGCAAAGAAGACGATGTCAAAAATCAAAAAGAAGCTTATAAAGCTTTTGAGCATGGCAGATAATTCTGCCGCTTCTTCCAGTGTAAGAGTCATCTCCCCTGCTCTCCTAAAAAGCGCACGGCAAGACGGTAGGCGCCGTAGCCGGCAAAGGTGGTGATAAGCCGGTCGGTGAAGGACACCGGGGTCTGGGCCAGTATGCAGGCGGCAAAGAGGCTGAACCGCTGGTGCACGAATGCTTGTGTAAAATGCTTCATCGGGTTCATCAAATCCGGCACATCATAGTAGGTCAGGTGAAAATAATCGATGATACCGCCCGACACAATACAACTGGCAGAAGAAAGCGTGGCAATCAGCACCAGATACAGAGCGGTAACCACAGGACTGATACGGAACTCAGCGCGGCGGCGGGCAAACAGCCAGGTAATCAGTACGATGAATATACCACAGACTGCATAGGAGGAAAAAAGCGGATCGAAAGCACGACCTTTGAGCATCCACACAAGCGTATTGAGCAGGCTGTAGCCGACGGAAACACAAAGCGCAGGAACCAGCCCCAGATAGAATACGGCCGCAACGGTAAAAATTGTGTCAAAGAAAAGCGGAATATGCAGGGTGGCAACAAAGAAAAGTACACAGAGCATGTTAAGCCCGATGCATGCTGTGCACAGAAGTGCCGTACGAAGCCAACTTGGCACGGGAAAAAAATTAAGCATATCTTTTACTATCCGATTCTGCCCGGCGGCGCGTACCTCTGCGCCACGGGACTTCCTGCATGTTAGAGACTGTTTCAGAAGTGAGTATAAGGACTTTTTGAAATTGTTGCAATAAAAAGAACCGGCTCTGCACAAAAGAGACTGAAGTGAAGTGCAGTTCACAGAAGCCGGGGCAGACGCGATGCTGTTTTTGATGCGTATTGAGTTTTGCATGGAGAATGCCTTAAAAGAGTGCGCAAAGGCAGCGGAATTATGGATACCGTATGTATTTCAGGAAGAAAAAATTGCGTTATCCCCAGTCCTCGTGTACACTGTATCTAATGCTATTTTAAGAGAGGTATGATATGGCAACACTTA
>JAILRG010000054.1 GCA_024698325.1 Treponema sp. | reverse complement strand
TGCCGGACTTACAAAAGTGCCGGTGCAGCTGCGTCATTTCAGCGAGCAGAAAAAGCTTGAAATCGCCCTTATCGAAAATATTCAGCGCGCGGATTTGAACGCCATTGAAGAAGCGCAGGCGTATTACAAGCTGATGGAGCTGGGTGGCTTGAATCAGGAGCAGGTTGCTGACCGCGTGGGGAAAAAGCGTTCCACGGTTGCCAATGCCGTGCGTCTTTTGAAGCTGCCGGAAGACATGCAGAATGCAATCGTGCAGGGAAAAATCAGTGCGGGACACGCCCGCGCGCTGCTTGCCGTAAGCGATGCGACAGACCAGCGCGTGCTTTTTGGCCGCATTATGGGCGACGGGCTTTCCGTGCGTCAGGCAGAGGCTGCCGTCGCGGAGTTTGCAGAAAATGCAAAGGCGAAGAAAAATGCTAAGCCTGCTTCCAGCACACCTGCGGCTCCAGAAGCGCGTGATCCGGATTTTGCAGCCCTCGAAGGACAGTTCCGCGATGCGCTCGGCACCAAAGTCGTGCTTAAAGGCGACATGGAAAGAGGCACGCTTGTTATCGATTACTACAGCCGCGCAGATCTGGACCGCCTGTATCAGCTGATGATTAGAGAGGCGTAGTCCATGAATTACATGGATGAGGCGATTTCTGAGGCTGATGCCGGTATCTCGGCAGGGCACGGCGGTCCGTTCGGTGCAGTCATCGTAAAGGACGGCGCTGTTGTGGGGCGTGGGCATAACCGCGTGCTCTTAAAGCATGATCCTACCTGCCATGGCGAAATGGAAGCAATCCGCGATGCCTGCGCAAATCTTGGAACCCACGACCTTTCTGGCTGTGAACTGTACACCACCGCAGAGCCGTGCCCGATGTGCCTCGGCGGCATTCTCTGGGCAAACATACAGCGCGTGTACTACGGCTGTACGCGAAAGGACACCGACGCAATAGGATTCCGCGATGATGCGTTTTACGAGGCTTTTGCCGGTAAGCGCACTCTCTTTACAATGCAGGAATCTGACAGGGAAAGCTGCCTTGCGCTGTTTGAGCGTTACCGGAAAGAAAACGCCGAGCGCTACTAGGCGCGGCTGGCGTACTTCTATCGTACTTTTATCGCGCTGCTAGCGCATTTCTATCGTGCGGCTGGCGTATTTCTTTCGTGCGGCTAGTGCACTTTTAGCGCATTTCTATCGTACTTCTATCGCGCCAAGCACCTTGCCGATGCTGTCGTGAATGACTAAATCCGCCATGCTGTCAGCCTGAGTTTCGCTCTTGTTAATCAGCACCAGATGATTTCCTTTAAAGTAACGTATCAGGCCTGCCGCCGGATAGACCACAAGCGACGTGCCGCCGATAATCAGCATGTCGGCCTCGCTTATGGCTTTTATTGCGCCGGAGACGACATTGTCATCCAGGCCTTCCTCGTACAATACGACGTCTGGCTTTACAAGGCCTCCGCATTCGGTGCAGACCGGCACTTTCTGCGGGCTTGATTCGCTTGCGGCGATAAAGTCGATGTCGTAAAACTTTCCGCACTGCATGCAGAAATTGCGCAGTGTGCTTCCATGCAGCTCGAATACGTTTTTGCTGCCGGCTGCCTGATGCAGCCCGTCGATGTTCTGCGTGACGACAGCGGAAAGCTTGCCTGCTTTTTCCAGCTCCGCAAGCTTTATGTGCGCCGCGTTTGGCTTAACGCCCTTTATAATCAGTTTTTCGCGGTAAAAACGGTAAAACTCTTTCGGGTTCCGGTCGAAGAAAGAACGGCTTATCATTGTCTCCGGCGGATAATCCCATTTCTGGTTGTACAGGCCGTCTACGCTGCGAAAGTCTGGAATGCCGCTTTCGGTAGAAACGCCAGCACCGCCGAAAAATACAATGCGGTTGCTATTGTCGATAAAATGCTGTAGTCTGCAGATTGTTTCACTCATTTCAGCTTTAACTCCTTCAAACTAAAGATAGAGTAAAGCATAATGCTTTTCAATGATGGTGACGATAATTTTAGTAATTATTGTTTCAGCTCCAGGATTAGGATAATACTATGAAGACACTTCGGACCGTATTTGTTGCGTTGGTTGCGTTTTTTTTGCCTTTGGTTGCATTCGCGCATGGAAAGAATGATGTAACTGAGCGCTCTGTAAATCAAGACGAAAGCTGGCGCGAACTTTTCGATTTAAACGACAAGAAAGAGGGTAAGTACAATATCATGGTTACTGCGGAAGATAACGGCGGTAACGTGACTGTAGGCGGCCCCTTTAACATTTGGGTTGATCCTGAATCTGACCTGCCGGTGGCCGGCATTACTAACCCTCAGAAAAACATGCGTGTTCCCGGAAACCTGAACATCGTCGGTACCTGTGTTGATGATGACGCTGTCAGAATGGTGGAACTGGTGCTGGACCGAGATTATGATCATCCGAAGCTGGCAGAGGGAAAAGAGTTCTGGTCATACTACCTCGACACGACACAAATGGAAGAAGGCCAGCACACTATCGAAGTGTACGGAACTGATGTGAACGGCCTGCGCGGACATTCAACTACTGTTACCTGGAATCTCGACCGCCGTCAGCCGGAAACGTCTGTGACAAACTATACGCTTGGCGCGCTTGTGTCCGGAAAGATTAACCTGAAAGGTACTGTTTCTGACGGTAACGGCATTAAATCGCTGTTCTATTCTCTGGATAACGGCCAGACTTTTAAGGAAGTTAAGCTGCATCTTGATAAAGAAACCGGCATCTGCTCATTTGACGCGCCGGTAGATACGCGCCTTTCAAAAGACGGCCCCTCTGTCTGCTGGTTCAAGGCATACGACAAGATGGGGTCTGCCGGCATTTATTCATTCCTGTACTTTGTTGACAATACCAACCCCGATGTGCGCATCATCACGCCGAAAGCCGGCGATGTATGCAATGGTACGTTCGGTGTCGCCGGTTACGCAAAGGACGTTATCGGCATTAAGGAGCTTAGCTGGAGTTTTGCAGGCGAAAGCGGCTCGTTCGAGCTGATTCCCGGAAACCCCTACTGGTACAAAGAAGTCAACACTACGGATTTAAAGAAAAAATCGGAAGTGTTTACGATTACGGCAACCGACATTGCCGGGAACACCGTTGTCGTCCGGCAGGAAATTCCCCTGAATCAGGAGAATGATAAGCCGGTCGTCACTATTGCATATCCGGTGGAAGGCGAGGCATACGACTGCTTTAGCGGTACGCTGTTTGCCCGTGGTATCGTGTATGATGATGACGGACTGATTACGTCTGTGGATTACAGCCTTGACGGCGCGGAGCCTGTACATCTTGAGGCGCAGGGCGTTTTCTATATGCCGCTGTCTCTGGAGCAGAGCCTTGCTGCCGGAAAGCATACGCTGACTGTCAGCGCAGAGGACAAATACGGCGTCCGGGGAAATCCGGTGACCGTGACCTTCGTTTCAAAAGGCGAGGCGCCGGTGTTTGCTGAGGCCCAGCTCAGGCTTCCGGAAGAAACGCTTGCGGCGACTCCCGGCATCAGGGTGAACCCGGAAGCAAAGGCTTTTGTGGAGACGGAAATTACCTGCCCTGCCGGCATTAAGCAGGTTACAAGCCGCGCAGAATGGGGTACAAACGGCCGGCTTGAAAAAGAGATTTTTACGGCAGAAAAAAAGACTGTCAGCACATACGCTGTCAGCATACCGGTCGGTGAGCTTCCCTGGGGGCTTGTTCGCCTGACGGTTTCTGCAACAGATATATATGACCGCACGACGGAGCAGACTACCGTTTTGCGCGTCGATGATTTGACAAAGCTTATTACTGATACGCCTGCGGTTATTTTTGACGACAGCACGGTTTCTGAGACCGGCGTTGTCATCAGCGATACGAGCCGTCCGCTGACAGGGTACTTTGCTGGTGGCAAGGTGCAGAGTGCGGCGCTTGTGCCGGCAACGCCCTTTGCGACGCTTTCTGCTGACGGTAACTATCTGACCGTTACGATGACGGACAAGGTCGGTGTTTCAGAGCCGGTGCACGTGCATGTGGTCACAGACCAGAATATCGGCTATGACAGCCGCGACCTTATCTTCCAGTCAGCGGCTCCGGCCCCTGTCGTGACGGTGGATGGCGCTCTCGAAAGCGCATCTTCTCCGCTTGACGGCTCGGGCCCGGTGCACATTTCCGGTTCTGTAAGCTCTCAGGTGCCGGTTCACGGCGTAAGCTACCGCATCCTGTCGGCAGAAGCCGCAATGCTTGACGGCCTGTTTACCGGAAAGACGGAAGTAAAGGCCGGCGAGTTTAAGGAACTTACGCTTACAGATAACCGCTTCTCTCTGGAACTCTCTGCGGAAGACTTTGCTGAAGGCACGCATGCGGTGGAAATCGTAGCCGACAACGGCAAAAAAGCTTCGGCGGTTGCATTCGTCCGCAAGCTTCCTGCGCTGCCAGAACCTGAGGAAGGCAAAAAAGCGGTTAATCCGGCTAATCCAGTGTTCACCTGGTTTACGGATTCCGTTGACATTTACTGGGTCTGTACTTATCAGGGAAGCGCCAGCGTGTACGGCGGCGTAATCAGCAGGGAAAGTCTCCCTGTCGGCACAAGTTCTGTCGAGGCGAAGACCGAAGCCCGCGAGCGCACGTTTACTGGCAGCGTTTCTGTTGAACGCCCGGCCAGCACAAAAGTGTACATCAGCGCTGTGGATGAAAAGCCGTTCCATAACGGAATGGAAGTGATTGTTCCATACGGTGTGGTAAAGAGCGTGCAGCCGCCGCACGTTACTGCGCGCATTGAATCTGACGTGCCTGTACAGAGCCTTGTGTATGCAATTTCCGGCGAGAAGGTTGCCGGCGGCGATGTCGAGCAGACTGGTAAGGTGCCGGTGCGGCTGGTAGAAGAAAATGTGTACGAAGCGGACGTTCCGCTGCAGAATATTCCGGCGCGCAGGACGACGATTCTGCTGACAGCCGAGACAAAGGCCGGCAAGGCTGAATACAGAGGATCTGTCGTTGTATTGCGCGAGCACGATGCAGAGCTTATTGATAACGAGCGGGCAGTGTACTGGCTCCCGCAGGAAAATGCGCAGTTCTCGGAAGAGCTTGCGGCGTATGTCGTAAAGGCTGGTACCGCGTTTGTCGCGTACGGCAATATGCCGGGGCCTGTGACTGCAGAGTTTGCGACAGCGCAGCCGGGGCTTATTGTCAGCGTTTCTGGAAATACGGTGGTTGTCACCGGCGAAAAGCAGGGGCTGTATACGAATGTCGCGCTTCGGGTTAAGGACAGCCAGGGCGCCGACTATGTTTCGCCGAAAGTTAATCTGCTTGTCGATACAGATGCGCCGCAGGTTTCAATCCAGCAGCCTCAGATGCACCAGTGGGTACACGAAAGCTTTGACATGACGGTCGGTGCAACCGATGATAACGGGGTTGTCTCTGTAGAGTATTCAATTGATGATGGTGCCACCTGGCTTCCGATTAAAGCCGGCGCTTCCGGTTACAGCGCGAAAGTGGCTCTCGACGAGCGCGAGGACGGGCTTGTTCCTGTTGATGTGCGCGCTTTCGACAAGGCGGGCAGGGTGCAGTATGCGCATACTGCGGTTCAGAAAGATACGACGCCGCCGGAAGTGACGGTGATTCTGCCTTCTAGTGAGGATATTGTAAACGGCGAGAATCTGCTGGTGTTTATGGCTAAGGATAATGCCGGAGTTTCGCGCGCGGAGTACGTTGCGCCGCCGGCTGCCGGAGGAAAGACTCCCGCACCGCAGGCTCTGGAGATGGCGCCGCTGATGCATACCATGATTGGTACGCCGGAGATGCCTATTAACGACCTTATGTCCGTCAACGTCTATGATGAGGCGGGTAATGTAACGCAGGTTCGCGCCTGGGACTTCATCATCGACCAGCAGAGCGACCTTCCGATTGCGGAAGTGCATCTGCCGGAAGAAAACGCAGTCATCACCCGCGACTTTACGGTATCAGGCGTTGTCCTTGACGATGACGGCGCAAGCAAAATCTGGTACAAGGTTGATAACGGCGAATATAAGGCGCTGCCGGATTACGACAACAGCTTTGCCATCGACATGGCGCTCCTGGACTTTACTGACAACGAACACAGCGTAACCATTTACGCCGAGGATATTCACGGAGTAAAAGGCCCGGAATATGTGCGCAACTTCCGCATTTCGCTTGAAGAGCCGAAGGGCGCCGTCCGCACGCCGCCGATTACCGAGACGGTAAAGCGGACCGTTACGCTTAAAGGTACTGCATCAGACAAGAACGGCATTGCCGCAGTGTACGTCTCTGTTGATAACGGCAACAGCTATAACGAGGCAAGAGGCGTTTTCGGCCACGACAAGATTGACACTGAGTGGGACTACACGTTCGATACCAGAGTCGTTCAGGACGGCACGCATGTCGTGTTCCTGAAGATTGTTGACTGGTACGGTATTGAAGGCTTGTTCTCTTCACTTATCACTATTGATAACACGGCTCCGGAAATTAAGCTGGAGCTGCCGCTTGACGGAAGCAAGAGCACGGGCATGGTGTTCTTCAGCGGTCAGACGCTAGATAACGTCAAGCTCGAAAAGCTGTTCATCACGATGCACAGCCTTGACGGAAAGACTGTCAGCAAGGAATTGTCGCGCACCGACTTGATTCCGGGCGACATCATCTCTCAAGCGCTTGATATGAGCAGCCTGCCAGACGGTTTTTATAACATCGAGCTTGTCGGTATGGATGCCGCAGAAAATGCAACCCGCGTAAGCCGCAACATTCAGCTTGATAAAACGGCACCGAAAGCTACGGTTGATTTGCTGTATCCGCTGAACGGCGAGGCGGTGCGCGGTATATTCAATATCTACGGTACTGCTGTCAGTGAAACTTCGGTCGAAAAACTGACGCTGTTCATCGACGGCGAGGCAGTGTCGGAAACAGAGCTGAGCTTCAGCGGATACTACAAGTTCCGCCTTACTCCGGAGATGATTGCAGACGGTCAGCACGAAGTTGAAGTCCGCGCGTCTCTCGAAAACGGCCAGAGCATTGCTTCTAACCGTCAGTATCTGAATTACACGTCTATGGGCCCCTGGGTCACCATCGACAACTTTACCTATGGCGACTTTGCAATTGACCGTCCGTATCTGCGCGGGGACGCAGGCTATGCTATCGCTGAGGAAGATTTGATTGCGGCAAAGAGCAAGGGCGTGGATTCTGAGTTTAAGGCTTCTGTCATGGCAAAGGCTGTCGATAAGGTCGAGCTGAGCCTTGATAACGGTAAAACCTGGGAGCTGGTGTCTGACAACGGCAAGTGGCGTTACCGCGTTGAAAACAAGGATATCGAGGAAGGCTATCACTTCCTGCTTCTGCGTGCCACGATGAAAAACGGCGAGACTGCCGTTACGCGCACGATTGTGCAGGTTGACAGCACGGCTCCGACTGTGCGCCTGATTTCACCTGGCTCTGGCGGACGCTACAACCAGGAGCTGCTTTTCAGTGGTTTGACGCATGATGATGTTGCGCTTAAGGATGTTAAGCTGTATCTGCGTAAGGGTGACAAGTCTGCGTATGAGCTTCCGACCTTTATTCAGGGCCTGTACTTCGACTGGCAGTTCTGGGGCGCTACGTTCTACAGCATTGGTGCCGGCCTTACGTTCTTTGACGATAACGTAAAGCTGCAGGTTCAGTGGGGACAGTTTACGAAATCCCAGTGGCAGATGTTCCAGACTGGCGAATACCGCTATGGGGGTAACAGCATTGTCGGCGCGAAGCTTCTGGCAAATGTCTACTACCTGCCGTTCCGCTACCTGTTCGGACCTGACTGGGAGTGGTTGAGCATGAACGTGGCTTTGGGCGCGAACTTTACGCACTTCAGCGATTCTGGTTCTGGAAGCGCACAGACGTTAAGTGCCGCACTGTTCCAGCTGGAGTTCCCGCGGATCACCTTTGATAAGCAGAAGATGTTCCGTACCATCGCGCTGTATACCGAAGGTCAGCTGTGGTTCATTCCGTCGGATGTTTCTAGCGATGATATTCCGACGATGGTACCTCAGGTTTCCGTCGGTCTGCGTGTAAATGTATTCTAAAACTGATGCCTCAGGAGGCTGCTCCTGAGGCTTTTTTTTAGTTTCCTGCAGGGTTCAGTCTGAATAACGGCTGTAAAGTCTGTTAAAATACTCTTTTTATGCAATCTGATAGTGCCTGAATCAGTAAAAAAAGTACTAAAATTTTGTTATTACTGACGGTATTTAAGAGGGCTTTTATTCTTCTCCGTTAAAGTTATCCGCAAACTCAAAAAATGGGGAAGGTGTATATGAAGACAGCTCGTGTATTTGGTGTTTTTTCGGCTTTGTTTCTTGCCGCAGTCATTTTTGTTTTACCGACAGCCTGTAGTGATAATGTAGGCTTAGGAAGCGCTGTAGATACTGAATCACCGAAACTCAGCATTACTTCGCCGGCTGCCAACGACGTAACAAGCGGCACGTTTACGGTTAGCGGCACCTGTTCCGACGACGTGGCTGTCGTATCCATTCCTGTTTCAATCAGAAAAACGTCTTCTGACACCACTGTAGACTTGGGCGAAGCTGACATCAGCAAAGACGGAACGAGCTGGTCTATCAGCGTAAATGCCTATGATTTGAATAATGCCGACTATTGTAACGGCTGGCAGTTTACTGATGGAAGCTACGTAGTGACCGCTAAAGCCTACGATGGCTCCGGCCGCGGTTCTGATGAAATCCAATATGACCTACATATTCGCAAAGGCTCACGACGGCAAGATCGGTAACTCTATCGTTGAGCTCGACAAGCTGGATGTAGCTCTCGGCGTTGAGGAACTGGCTAAGAAGAACGGTGTTGAGCTGGTACTCGGCAGCGACTGCACAGCTACCAATGGCCTCGACTTCGGTACGATGACCGTGAAGGAAGGTTCTGAGATCATCACTTGCCCCGCTATTGATGTTCCCGAAGGATTCGAGGGTGTTGACGCTGGTCCTGAGAGCCAGAAGGATTTCGCCAAGGCTATCGAAGGTGCCAAGACCATTCTGTGGAACGGTCCTGCAGGTGTATTCGAGTGCGACGAGTTCACTGCTGGTAGCCGTGCCATCGGT
>JAILRG010000137.1 GCA_024698325.1 Treponema sp. | reverse complement strand
TGGTAAGCTCGAACAGAAAGCGCGCAAAGTCAGAGCCGCAGCTTGAGAATGTGTAATTGTCTGCAAGGCGGGCAATCAGGGCGCCGTCGACTCCGTCTACGACCTGCGAAAGCAGGGCCTTAAAAAAGAGGCCTGTCTTACCCGGAAGCCTTGCCGTAAGCTCGTCTAAGCCGTCTTCGAGCGAGAGAATGCCCTCCCGGCGCGCTTTGTTTGCAAGAAAAATCACCTGCGCACAAAGTGCCTGCACCTGGCCCTGCTCTTCACTCTTCAGGCCGCTGTAGATACCTGTCTTTTCCATGTCTTCCTCCAGACTATGAGCATAGCGCGCAAAAGCCGAATGTAAAGAAAAAACGGTGTTTTTTTAACATCGTTATGGCTCCTAGTTGACCAGCTCGTCCTCGCCGGTACGGGCAATAACAATTTCGCCACACTCCTCCAGACGGCGGATGGTGCTGACGATTTTCAGCTGGGCTTCTTCTGCGTCTTTTAGGCGCAGCGGCCCCATGAACTCCATGTCGTCTTTGAGCATTTTAGCTCCGTGTTTTGACATGTTGCGGAAAATTTTGTCACACACTTCGTCGTCTGCGCTTTTGAGCGCCTTTGCAAGCTCCTGCTGATCCGTTTCGCGAAGAACTTTCTGCACGGCGCGGTCATCCAAAAGCACGATGTCATCGAAGGTGAACCTGCGCTGCTTTACGGCTTCTGCAAGCGCGGCGTCCGTGCGTTCAAAATGCTCTACGACAGCCTTATCGCTTGTTCTGTCCATCAGGTTCAGAATCTCTACGATGCAGTCAGCTCCGCCAAGGTCAAGGTACTGCCGCTTTTTATATTCGGCGACCTTCTGCTGTATGTCAGCAGCGATTGCCTCGATGACCGGCCGGGCAATCCGTTCCCCGCGGGCGATAAGCAGGGCGGCCTCTTTTTGCAGCTCGGCCGGCAGGTTCTGTAAAATGACTGCGCCGTGAACACGCCCTATGCTCGCGACAGTCACTGCGACTGTGTGGGCGCTCTCGCCCTTGAGCACTGCAAGCAGGTCTGCCGGGTCGTATTTGCGCACAAAGTCGAATGGGTTTTCCTCGGGCGCCTGCGGTGCGTCTGTCTGAGCCGGCTCCGCATAGTGGGCTGCTTTCCGTTTTTTTTCTTCGGACGAGTCTACGATACGGCAGGAGATGTTCTCGTCATGCACAATGATTTCGCCGTAACCGGAAAGCCCCCTGTCAGTAAAGACGGCGCTGGGCTTTCCGGAAACTGTGTCCAGCTCCACTATCGTGCCTTCTGCAAGCGAAAGCGGCTCGTTCTGCTTGTACCAGCGTTCGCCGAGTGTAAGCGCGATACAATGCTCATTTCGTATGGGAATCTGTTTTTCTGTCGGGAAGGCTTCAATCACCCGTACCGCATAGTTTTCGTCAATTACGCATACCTCACCTTTTGCGACAATCGTATCGGTTTTATCAGCCTTATCATGCAGAACGAGGTTTACCATCTCGCCTGAAAGGTGCGGAAAGACAATCGTGTCGCCGCTTTGTATGAGGGGCGTTTTACCCGGCTCATACGCACATCTTGCAAACTCGGCGCGAAGGACTCCCCAGCCTTCCGGCGGTGTCTCAAGACCGAATGTCTTTATGCGCGTGTCTGCATCGGAGAAGAACGGGTTTTTTTTGAGCGTGGTAACGGTTGAATCCGCTAGAAAGATGTTTATCATGCCCTCAGCGCCGGAGACTTCTGCTTCCAGCGAAAGAAGAATGCCCATGGCTTCCTGCTTTAAGGAAGCGGGTGAAATGCGCGCAGAAGAAAAGGGCGTTACGCTTTGCACGACCGGAGCTTTTTCTGTCCGGCTTTTGATTTCCTCTGCAAAGAGCTTGAAAGTGTCGTCTATGATGAGCGCCTGTAAAAGCCTCAGATCAGTCCTGGTGATTGCCGCGTTTTTTTCGCGCTGCAGGAGTGCATGGGCGACCGGCATATCGCATGCAAGCACAAACTCGCCCAGGTCAGTCTGAAAAAGATAGAGAAAGGCGTTTTCTGAAAGTGAGCAGAAAAACTCTTCTGTGGTGAGCTGGTCGCAGCTTGCAACATGCGCTTTTAAGGCAATCTCGTTTTTCTCGCTTAGCTCGAAGGCAATGCTCTGGGCTACGTGGTCGCCCGCCTTACTCATCTCTTCTATCTGCCGCTTAGTGCAGCGGTCAGGCCTCTTGAAATCATAGATTTTTATGCGACGCGTCGTGTTAACCGGTGGCGGAAGCGTGCTGTCGCTAATGCCTTTCATAAGCGTTTCGTAATACGCACCTGCCTTCGCAAGCCCTGTGTGCAGCTCGGCCTTTTCTATGCGGTGGGAGCCGTGCACGCAGGTGCTGTTTTGCAATCCGGCAATTTTATAGCCGTACTTTTTTGCAAAAAAGTCTCCGTATGAGAAAAGCTCATCGCCGTCGGCAAAAATCCCGAAGACCAGTATCTTTGCAGTGTTGGGGATTTCATAATAGAGCCGCTCCTCGCACTCGTAAAAGTGCTTTGCCCATTCCGGCGTCAAGTTGCGGTCGAGCCTGGGGATTTCAAGCGACGGTTTCATGCAGGGATTTGCGACGACCGTAAAGCAGTGCATGTCCCGCAAAGAAAGCGCATAGAAGGCGCCGAAGGAGTGGGCGAAAATCACCTGTATCTTGTGCTCCTGTATGAGGGCGCGCAAAGTCGTCATCGTGCCCTCGTAGTCGAGCAAGTCAAGCTGCGGTGCGACTACGTTTGCTTTTCCGAAAAATGCGCGGGCTGCCTGTGCCGTGCTTCCGTCCGGGCTTCCATTGAAGCCGTGTATGTAAAGTGTTTTGTATGCGTGTTCCATATTGCTTACTATAGTGTGTTTTTAGGCGGCGGAAAGCAATTATTCGGCAGGTAGAGGCTTCTGCGGTTGACCGCATCAAGGCTGCCCACGAAGCCTTTAAGACCCAGAACAAGCTTTTAGTGGATGCTGAGGCTGCAAAGGGGGACTCTGCCTCTGTCATCAAAAAGGAAATGCTTGCCTACCTGAACGACAATCTGCTTCCCTACCTGACGGTTGCCGCCGTGGTCGATCAGACAGGCTACGGCGACCTGGCCGAGAAGGTGGAGATTGAAGTTGAGCGGGCAAACTCCAGCGTTTCCCGCCGCTTGAAGTCGGGGTCGAAGTCTTCTGACGAGACTGCCGCCTCCTCAGAGAGCGCAAACTAGGCGCCCTTGCCCGCACCGTACAGCCTGAGCCGCAAGGCTCAGGCTGTGCTTATTTTCCCGGATTCCAGTTAACCGGCTTAAAGGTTACATAGTTATTGCTGCATACATACCAGACTCCATTTCCCTCTGCGTCCTTTGCATACTCAAGGATTGCGATAACGGGGTAGTAGGTCCCCTTGGGCGGAATATAGCTCATGTCTGTCGTCACGGTCGACTCCTTCCAGCCATAGCCGCTTTCAAGCCCCTGGGAGGCAATGTCCAGCTGGGCGATTTTGTTACCCAGCTCACCGCCTGTATATTCTTTTTCGGGCAGGTAGAGGGCAAGGCGGAGGCTGCCTGTTTTT
>JAILRG010000119.1 GCA_024698325.1 Treponema sp. | reverse complement strand
CATTTTTAAGGGGATACCAGCGTGAACATCACAAAGGAAATCGAAAAGCTTGAAAAATCAGCAGTCAAACTGACCGTAACAATTGCAAAGAAAGATGTAGCCGAAAACTATAATGAAACGCTCAAAAAATATGTAAAGCAGGTTCAGATTCCGGGCTTCCGCAAGGGTCATGTTCCGGCAAACGTTCTGGAACGCAAATACGGTGATATGATTAAGCAGGAAGCTGCAGCAGATCTTATCGACCAGTCAATGAACGAGATTTTTGCTGATGAAGCAGAAAAAGAAAATCGTCCGCTCCCCTACGCACAGCCGGCTCTTGAAAAAATGCCTGAGCTGAATGTTTCTAAGGATTTCACCTACACCGTAACATACGACGTATTCCCGCAGGTTTCTGTAAAGGACTTTAACGGTATTACCATTAAAGAACCGCAGGTAAGCGTTGGCGACAAAGAGCTTGAAGAAGAGCTTAAAGGCATTCAGGAGCGCAACGCTGTAGTTATCGACAAGAAAGATGGTGAGAAAGTTGCCAAAGACGACATCGTAACCATCAACTACTCAGAAAACGGCGAAGACGGAAAAGAAATCGAAGGTTCAAAACGCGAAGGCTTTGTCTTTACTGTTGGTACAGGCGAGAACATCTACGAAATCGACGATGACATCATCGGCATGAAGAAAGATGAAACAAAGCAGATTACCAAGACATACGCTGCTGACAACAAGAATGCAGACCTTGCTGGCAAGACAAAAAACATCAATGTTACCGTAACTCAGATTAAGGTACGAGATCTTCCAGCACTTGACGACGACCTTGCACAGGACGTAAACGAGAAATTCAAGACTCTTGACGACCTGAAAGCTGACATCAAAAAGAATCTTGAGGCTGCAAAAGAACGCAAAGTCAATGACATCAAGACAAACGATTTGCTTTCACAGCTCGTTGAAAAGAACCCGTTTGACATTCCGGCAAGCATGCTGCAGGCAGAGCTGGACGGACGCTGGCAGATGATGGCACAGCAGTTCCAGACAACTCCGGCTGACTTAGAGCGCATGGTAACCGCTTCTGGCCAGAAGAAAGAGGATATGCTTGCTAACTGGACTGGAGACGCAGAAAAGATGCTCAAGAGCAGAATCATTGTTGACAGCCTGCTTCGCGAGCGCAATATTTCTGTAACACCGGAAGAAATTGATGCAGAATATCAGAAAATCGCAGATTCTAACGGAATTTCTGTAGAAGAAGTGAAAAAACACTATGCGGATGCCCGTTCAAAAGAGTATCTTATAGATGAGACTAAAGAGCAGAAGCTGTACAAAGAGCTGTTTGCACAGGTAAAAGTAACAAAGGGTGACAAAGTGTCCTTTGCTGACCTGTTCAAGCAGAACTAAAGCAGCCGGTTAAAAAAAGCGGAATGCTCCTGTCAAACTGGATGCGTTCCGTTTTTTTTTGACAAAAGCTCTAATTTACGCGATTCTTATAGACGAGGTAAAACATGAACGAACAGATGAACAATAATATCCCCTTCGTTATTGAACGCAGCGGTAACGGAGAGCGCTCCTATGATATTTTTTCACGTCTTTTAAAAGACCGCATTGTGTTTGTAGACGGTGAAATCAATGACTTAAACGCAGATCTTATCGTAGCGCAGATTCTGTATCTTGAATCAGAAAATCCGGAAAAAGACATCAGCATGTACATCAACTCTCCGGGAGGCAGCGTCACCGCAGGGCTTGCGATTTACGACACCATGCAGTACGTAAAATGCCCGGTACAGACAATCTGTCTGGGACAGGCTGCAAGCATGGGTGCTATCCTGCTTTCTGGCGGAACAAAGGGAAAACGCTATGCACTCCCCTCTAGCCGTGTTATGATTCATCAGCCTTGGGGCGGCGTACAGGGACAGGAAAGCGACATTGCAATTCAGGCAAAAGAAATCCTGCGCCTCAAGAAACTCAGCATTGACTATTTTGCACTGGCTACAGGCAAAACTGCAGAACAGGTTGCAAAAGATATGGAGCGCGATTTTTACATGTCTGCAGAAGAAGCACTGGCATACGGTATTGTTGACCATGTGATGCCCTTCCGCACCAACAAAGGAGAGAAATAATGAGAGGATTTAGAAGCGACGCTCAGTATTGCAGCTTCTGCGGTAAGCCGGCCGATGAGAACCGCAATTTGGTTGCAGCTCCTGGAAACAACATTTTTATCTGTGATAAATGTGTTGCAGTCTGTCAGAGTATTCTTGAACAGAAAGAACATAACCTCGACCCCATCGAAATGGGTGAAGTACCTTCTCCAAAAGAGTTCAAGGCCTACCTTGACCAGTATGTTGTCGGTCAGGATTACGCAAAAAAAGTCCTTTCCGTTTCCGTATACAACCACTACAAGCGCATGTCCAACACCCGTGTTGAAGGTGCTGAAGACGTAAAAATCGAAAAGTCAAACGTACTTTTAATCGGTCCGACTGGAAGTGGAAAAACGCTGCTTGCAAAGACCCTTGCGCAGAAGCTAAAAGTTCCGTTTGCGATTGCAGATGCTACAACGCTTACCGAGGCCGGCTACGTCGGTGAAGATGTTGAGAACGTGCTTTTAAAGCTTATCAACGCAGCTGACGGCAACGTGCAGGCTGCAGAACGCGGCATCATCTTTATTGACGAAATCGACAAAATCGGCCGCAAGAGCGAGAACACAAGCATTACACGCGATGTTTCTGGCGAAGGAGTTCAGCAGGCGCTGCTTAAAATCATTGAAGGCACCAAGGCTTCTGTTCCGCCGCAGGGAGGCCGAAAGCACCCGAACCAGGAAATGATTGAAATCGACACGACGAACATTCTGTTCATCCTGGGCGGCGCATTCGTCGGTCTTGATAAAATCATTGAACAGCGTACCGCAGAACGGGCGATGGGATTCGGCAGCAACATCGGTCAGCTTTCAGAAGAAGAACGCATGGAGCTTTTGAACCAGTGCACACCTGACGATCTTGTGAAGTTCGGTCTGATTCCTGAGCTTATCGGCCGTATGCCTATCACCGTGTCTCTTAAAGAGCTGACACGCGAAGACTTAAAGCGGATTTTAACAGAGCCGAAAAACGCAATCACTAAGCAGTTCCAGGCTTCGTTTGCAATCGACGACCTTGACCTGCAGTTCACCGACGACGCATTGGACGAGATTGCAGACACAGCCATTAAGCAGAAGACCGGTGCACGCGGACTTCGCGCCATCGTAGAAAAGCTGCTTTTGGACCTGATGTACGAAGTTCCAAGCATCAAGGGTAAAAAACAGCTTACCGTAACGAAGGAAATTGTGCAGAAGAAAGTCATTCCTGATGTACAGACGCTGCTTATAGACCAGAAAACAGCATAATTCTTGCAAAAGCCGCATTCATTTTGAAGTGCGGCTTTTTTTATACCGGCACACTCCGAGGAATTAACGTATGACATGTACTTCAAAAGGAATATTTGGAAAACTCGTAGATGATCAGGGACGGTGCATTCATTACAACAGCAGCCTGGACGTCATTGCAAACAGATGCGGCATATGCGGGAAGCTGTATGCATGCTATAAATGCCACAACGAGCTTGAAGCGCACAGTTTTGGCAGCGTTCTTCCGGATGAAAAAGATACCGTCATGTGCGGCGTCTGCGGCTCCCTTTTTTCGTACCGTACCTACAGTACGCTGTCTTCCTGCCCAACCTGCTCATCACGCTTTAATCCTAACTGCGCCCTGCATAAAAGCTGCTATGCACGTGCGGCGACCGAAAACTAGACGTACACTTACAGGAGGCATTTTCTATGGCTGAAACTAATGCAGTTGCCCTCATAACAGGCGCTTCAGGCGGCATCGGAGCGGAGCTTGCCCGGCTTTTTGCCGAGGACGGCATAAACCTTCTGCTGATTGCACGAAGCAAGGATAAGCTTGTTGCGCTGCAGGCAGAGCTTGAAAGCCGCTACGGAGTTGAAGTGACGGTGCTTCCGACAGACCTCACTTCGCAGGGAGCGGCGGAAGCAGTAGGCGCATTTATCGAAGAACAGGGGCTTCGCATACAGACGCTTGTCTGCAATGCAGGCTTTGGCGACTGGGCATTATTTAAGGATGCTGACTGCGCAAAGCTTCAGGCTATGCTTCAGCTG
Organism: Treponema sp.; assembly: GCA_024698325.1. Classification (GTDB taxonomy): domain Bacteria; phylum Spirochaetota; class Spirochaetia; order Treponematales; family Treponemataceae; genus Treponema_D. The sequence goes on along the minus strand of JAILRG010000119.1, from coordinate 8,760 downwards.
AATGTCGTCAGCCTGACAGCCCTTGAGCGGATTTTACTCCCGATGCTTATTGAAGAAGCAAAAAAACGCGGAAAAAAGCAGGTACACATTCTGAACGTCGCATCGGTGGCAGGCTTTATGCCGGGACCTAAAATGGCGGTATACTATGCAAGCAAAGCCTATGTAAAAAGCCTTTCCGAAGCGCTTTCTGTGGAATGTAAGCCTGCGGGAGTAACAGTCACCGCACTCTGCCCCGGTCCTGTTAAGACCGATTTCTGGAACACCGCAGATGCTGGAAAGTCAAGTCTTTTAAAAAAGCTAAGCTTTGCTGACAGCAGAAGCATAGCCAGAACCGGATACAGTGCCATGAAACGCGGAAAGGTCCTTGTACTTCCTGGCTTACTGACAAAGATATTTGTCCTGCTTGCAAGCCTGCTTCCTCGCTCATGGGTACGAACGCTGGTCTATTGGATACAAAAATAGGCATATTCACCTTTAGCGCAAAAAGCGGTATAGTAGCGGTATGAATGAATCTTTAATCAATGACTACAAAGCATTTTTGGACGGCGGTAAGACAGAACGCGAATGCGTCTCAGAGATTATCGCACTTGCAGAAAAAAACGGCTACAAAGACATTACAGCCGTCACAACGCTGAATCCTGGTGACAAAGTGTATGTGCAGCAGATGCACAAGGCTATCGCTCTTTTCAATCTTGGCACAGAGAACCTCGAAAACGGCATGAACATCTTAGGCGCACATATCGACAGCCCCCGTCTGGATGTCAAGCAGAATCCCCTGTATGAAAAAGATTTTGTCGTCTACTTGAATACGCATTATTATGGCGGCATCAAAAAATACCAGTGGGTAACCATTCCGCTGGCAATCCACGGCGTCATCTGCAAAAAAGACGGTACCTCAGTTCAGGTATGCCTTGGCGAAAAAGAAACCGATCCTGTATTCTGCATTTCTGATATTCTGCCCCACCTGGCACAGAAACAGATGAAAGAATCTGCAAGCGATTTTATTCCCGGCGAAAGCCTCGACCTGATTTTCGGAACAGAAAATCCGCCAAAAAAGAACGCAGACGACAGTGACGAGAAAAAGTCAGAAAAAGATGCTGCAAAGAAGAATATACTGCGCCTTCTTAAAGAAGCGTACAACATCGAAGAAGAAGACTTTGGCTCTGCGGAGCTTGAAATCGTGCCGGCAGGAAAAGCCAGAGACTGCGGCCTTGACCGCTCGCTCATTCTTGCCTATGGACAGGATGACCGTTCGTGTGCATACACTTCCTGCCGCGCCCTGCTCGAAAGCAAGGCCGGTAAGCGTACCAACGTCTGCATCTGCGTAGACAAAGAGGAAATCGGAAGCACTGGCGCAACCGGCATGGGAAGCCATTTCTTTGAAAACGCTGTTGCTGAGGTAATTGTCCGTGCTGCAACCTGCCTTAAAGGCGCATATTCAGACCTTTCACTTCGCCGTGCATTGGCTAACAGCACAATGCTGTCAAGTGATGTAAACGCAGCCTACGATCCGCTTAACGGCGATTTGTACGACCGCGACAACGCAAGCTTCTTAGGCGGCGGCATCGTATTCAACAAATACACGGGAAGCCGCGGCAAATATTCTGCAAGCGACGCAAACCCCGAGTTCATAGCCCGTCTGCGCGGTCTTTTGGACAGTGCAGGCGTGACGTATCAAATGGCAGAGCTGGGCAAAGTTGATCAGGGTGGCGGCGGAACAATCGCTTTTGAATGTGCAAAATACGGCATGAACGTACTGGACGCAGGCGTTTCCGTACTCAGCATGCACGCGCCCTGGGAGCTGACGGCAAAAGCTGACATCGAGCAGGCTTTCAACGCATATAAAGCATTTTTGACGCTCTAAAAAGCGTATATCAGGTGCTGCAGGCAGCTTTTTTAAGGCGGGCCTGCAGCACAGTGTTTATGGAGTACAGCATGGGATTCAGGAACGATTTTTTGTGGGGCGCTGCCACCGCCGCCTGCCAGATTGAAGGCGCATGGAATGAGGACGGCAGGGGGCCGAGCATCTGGGATGTATTTTGCCATGAAGGCAGCCACATTGCAGGGGGCGACACCGCAGACGTTGCCTGTGACCATTATCACCGATATAAAGAAGACGTCGCGCTCATGGCCTCTTTAGGCCTGCATGCATACCGTTTTTCCGTTTCCTGGTCCAGGATTTTTCCTAAAGGAACGAAAGACATCAATCCTGCCGGCGTACAATTCTACAACAATCTGATTGACGAACTGCTCTCAAAGGGGATAACGCCGTTCATCACACTGTATCATTGGGATTTACCCTATGCATTGTACCAGAAAGGCGGCTGGCTCAACCGAGAAAGCGCATCGTGGTTTGCTTCCTATGCGCATACAATCGGAGAGCTGTTTGGGGACCGCGTAAAGCATTTCATCACCTTTAATGAGCCGTCTATTTTTACAGGCTGCGGCTATAAGGAGGGAAACCACGCGCCCGGCTACAAGCTGGACACAGGCGATCTGCTGACAGTTCAGCACAACATTCAGCTCGCCCACGGCATGGCAGTGACAGAGCTTCGCAAAACCGTTCCTGACTCAAAAATCGGCATCACCATTGCAAGCGGCCCTGCAATTCCTGTCAGCGAATCCGATGAAGAAGCGGCATACAAATCCTATTTTGACATAAACAAGGACAATTTCATCTGGTCTGAAAGCGCATGGGTTGACCCAATTGTACTCGGTACATACCCGGATGAGCTAAAAGCCATAGGAGAGAAGCTTTCCGCGGCAGAAAACCTGTTTACTGCTGAAGATTTGCAGATTATCAGTAAGCCGATTGATTTTATCGGGCTTAATATTTACATGGGGCGCTATGTGGGCGACTGTAAGCGGAAACCGGGAGAAGCTCACACCGACATGGGCTGGAGCATCAATGACGGCGCCTTACAATGGGGTACAACATTCATCTACCGCCGCTACAAGCTTCCCATCTACATCACCGAAAACGGCATGGCAAACATCGACTGGGTCAGCCTTGACGGAAAAGTCCACGACCCAAACCGAATTGATTATCTTAACCGCTATCTCTCTGGCCTAAAAAAGTCAGCAGAAAACGGCACGGACATCCGCGGATACTTCCAGTGGTCTTTCATAGACAATTTTGAGTGGGCAGAGGGCTACCGCCCCCGCTTCGGCATGATTTTCTGTGACTACGAAACCCAGAGGCGCATTCCGAAGGATTCTGCGTTCTGGTACGCGAACGTCATAAAGACGAACGGCGAGAATCTGTAGGTAAAAAGGCAGAACCTGCCGGTAAAAATCTTACGCCCGGCCTAATCCGAGCCTGAGACAGCATCGCTTACGGTCACTGAAGCTTCAATCGTGCAGCTGGAGGCTGCAAAAAGCGGGTCAGAAAACTGTCCCTTTACGCGGAGGAAGCCGGCTTTTTCATGCTTCCAGTCGCGGCTTTCCCAAGTGACGTCTGCCATCCGCTCGCTGTCATCGGTAAATACCGCCTTAACCTTAAGCGGCAGCTCGGGGCTTTCGCCACGTTTTACCGTCGCTGTAACTGGAGCGGAAAGTGCATACGGGACAAACTGACTTCCGTTCTGTGCGGAGCCGCCCCAGACATTTTCTACAGCGCCAGTTCCGCTTACCAGATTCCATACGGCAAGTGACGGAAGGGCTTTTCCGTCAAAGGTAAACATCGCCTGGTTCTCCCACGTGTTTCCCTCGGTGGAAGAAAGATGAGCGCCCGGGCAGAGGATTGCGTCGGCTTCCCAGTAGCAGACGCCCATGCCACCTTTTACGCCTGCCACAGCGGCAATGCAATCACGCACAAGTGTGGCCTGTCCCTGCACGCTTGGCACATAGCCGTGCTCGTCATCACTGTAAAGCTTAAACACGTTTTCCTGAAAGTCACCATTTTCTTCAGTAAAAGCATAGGCGGTCTCTACTACTGCCATGTTCCTGCCATACCGTTTAGAAATCATGGCAAGATTTGCACGAAGCGCATCGATGGTTCCATGCCAGTACGGATAGTAGGAAAGGCCTATGATGTCATAGTCAATGCCGGCTTTCTCAACATTATCAAAAAACCAGGAATACAGATCCTGCCGTGTACCGTCTGCCAGATGAACAATAATTTTTATATGCTCGCCGCCCTTTGCAGAACGAACACCCCGGGAAGCCCGGTCTAAAAGCCGAAGAAAAGACTTCATGCCACCGATTTTGACGGCAGGATCCGGGCTCCAGAGCTGTCCGACCGGCCACATAAAGCCGCTGTTAAGCTCATTCCCAATCTGCACGTAATCAGGGCTTGCGCCTTCATCGGTAAAACGGGTGATTGTGTCCCGGGTAAACCTTTCAACGGCTTTTTCAAGCTTTGCAGGCGAAAGCTTTTTCCAGTCCTGCGGCATGTACTGCTTTCCAGGGTCTGCCCAAGAGTCAGAATAGTGGAAATCAAGCATAAACTGTAAGCCGGCCGCCTTAACGCGCTTTGCCATACGGATGTCGGTTTCGATGTCATTGTTTCCGCCGCCCATCGCCTCGCCTTTTCTGGCAAGGACTTTTCCATCCTGATCGAGAACGTCCTTTTCATACACAGGCTTGTTCCAGAGCCGGATGCGGACACAGTTTACGCCGTTTTCTTTCAGAATTGCAAAAACGTCCAATGCTTCGCCGCGAGCATTGTAAAAAACACCGCCAGATTTTTCAATCTGGTCAACCATGCTTACATCAACGCCCTTCATAAAGTCAGGCCGGAGGTTCGGCACCGGCTCTACAACGATGCGCGCAGTAACGGCATCGGCGGCCGGCGTCTTTACCGCACCTGCAGAACCAAGCGCCATAACGCCGGTAACTAAGGCCGCAATGGCTATCCTTTCAAAATGCGATTTCATCTGCGTACCTCCCCGCCTGCTTCTTAAAGCCAGTTACAGCGTAAAAGTCCATTCGTAGGCATAGGAAGCCTTGTGAAGAGTGCAGACGCTGTCACCTGAAATTACAGGCCAGGATTCAATATAGATTTTAGCATCTTTTTTAAGCGGTGTGATTTCAAGCTCCAGAGAAGACAGATCGACGCCCGTTACAGAAAGACGCTGCAGGCTGATTTCCCAGCCGTATTCATCCCCGATATAGAAATTATCCATCACAAGCGTGCGCTTTCCTGCGACCATACCGTACAGCCGGGCGCTTTCGCCCGTGTAGTAAAGCGTAACAAAGCAGTCAGAAAGATGTCCGCCTACCCGACCGTACAATTCTGAAACGTCAAGCCTGAACTTCTTTCCAGGCTCATCAGAGGCACATTCAGAAACGGCGAGGCTTCCGCTTACCGCGCCCGTCTTTCGCTCATAGGAGGAGAAAAGGCCTGCGTCAAATGCAGGCGACGCTGTTTTTTTGCTTTCAGTCCAGCCTTCCGGCACTTTTTTGGGCTTTGGATAAACACTGAACGAAGCACTCTCTCCGCGCCCGGTAATTACATTGCAGGAAGCAGCATTAGTCCGCACAAAGCTTTCGCCATCACAGAGGAACACGCTGTTTCCGTCGGCGCTCTTCCAGAGATTAAGCGCATCTTCCCGTGAAAGCACAAGGAACCGCTCTTTTGCCGCGGCAGCTGAGGCGCTGTCGGCAAATGTAAAGCAGGAATCGCTGTCAGTACCTTCAGCGCGGGCATAGAAAATGACGCGGCCGTTTCCGTTTTCGGGTTTTCCGACCGTGCAAAGCGGCGTTACAGAAGAGGCCGTTACCTCAACACCGGAAAAATTCATGTTAAACGGCAGGAAGAAGAACTCCCCGCTCCGCACATCGTGCACCGGAAGTGCCGTTTTTCCGTCAGGAGACGAGAGTGAAAGCCCCGTGCGCGGGGCAAGGTGCTGATGACGCACATAATTATTTATGAAGAGGTAGCCCTTTTTTCCATCGCTTCGCCACGCATAGCGCAGGTGGTCAAAATTCTTCGGGTCAAGCGGATTGTCATCCGGAAGCACGCTTGAAAGCTCGCAGAAGCTGCTTCCAAAATCATGGGCAAAGTACGATAAAAGCTTTAGTTCCCGAAGCGTGTCCGAGACTGCACCGGATTCACGGACAGGCGCGCGAAAGTCATAGCTTTTTACCGGCACGTCATTCGGGTAGCCGGTTTCCCGGGATTCCTGCAATGTCGTACGCTTTCCTTCCGGATTTGTGCCGCCGGCATACATGTAGTAGCCGAGCAGATTACAGCCGCTTCCCATTTTTGTAAGCGCAACGGCAGCAATATCTTTTGCAGTGGCAATGGTGCGCCGGTGAGAAGTGACCTGCAGGCCACCGCCCAGCTCTGCCGTCAGATAGGGAAACGCGTGAATATCAAAAGTAATGCCGTAGCCGAAGCCGTGGTCGCTTCCAATATTGTGATCATTGCGTTCGGGCGTAAACACATAGTTACCGCTCGGCTCAATTTCAGTAATACGCTGATCCCAGGGAGCATCGCAGTACCCGCCCATAACGGGAAGCAGCCCGCCGGTACGCGCTCCACCCCAGCCTGTTGCCGTGTACAAAGACACCTCAAAGCCTATGCTGTGGGCAATGTCAGTAAGGCGCTTCATATGCTCGTCGCCAGTCTCATCGTACAGGCCGCCGACATGGCCATACTCATTCTCAATCTGAATGCCGATGACAGGATTGCAAGCTGAAGATGCATCCCCGGGGCGTGCGATAAAATCCCTGACCTGCGCATACATTTCTGTAAACCACTTTGTGACGACAGCAAAGTAGCGCTCGTCGTTTGTGCGACTCTTAAAATCCTTGTGCAAAAGCCAGTCCGGGAAGCCGCCGTTTCTTACTTCGCCGTGGCTCCAGGGGCCGATGCGGAGCCAGACCTTCATCCCGCATTTTTTTGCTGTCGCAAGAAACTCATGCAGATTCCGGTCGCCGCTCCAGTCATATTCACCTTCAATTTCTTCATGGTGAATCCAGATGACATAGGCACTGGCAATATCAACACCGCCGGCTTTCATCTTGCACAGCGTTTCTTCCCAAAACTGATGATGTACACGGGAATAATGAATTTCGCCCATGGTGGGAAACCAGCGTTTTCCGTCTTTCAGTAAACTTATATTGTCAAAGGTGTATGTCGTCATATTGGCTCCAGTTTTTTACCTGCGTCTTTTAGAGACGGGCAACTCCATCTCCAGATTCACAGGCAAAGAAGCCTGCGTTGTAGCCGATTTTTGCAGTGTAGACTCTCTGAACCGCCTCGACAAATGAATCAACAGAGTCTTTGTGAACAAGCGCAATTGCACAGCCGCCAAAGCCGGCGCCAGTCATGCGGGCGCCAAGACAGCCTTTCTGAGCCTGCGCTGTCTCTGCAAGCGTATCAAGCTCTATGCCTGTCACTTCGTAGTCTTCTTTAAGGGAAGCATGAGAAGCATTAAGAAGAGAGCCGAGCTTTTCCAGATTGCCGGCCTTAAGCGCTTCTACGGCGTCCTTTACGCGCTGATTTTCCGTAACGCAGTGGCGCACACGCTTCTGCAGAATCGGGTCGTTGATGAGCGCATGCACTTCTTCCCAGCGTTCCGGCGTCAAATCACACAGCGCTGACAGGTTGATACCGTCAGACTGCAGGCGGCGCAGCGCTTCTTCGCACTGACCGCGGCGCTCATTGTATTTGCTGTCAGCAAGGCGGCGCACTTTGTTTGTATTCATAACCACAAAGCGGTAGTCACCCAGCTCCAGAGGCGCATATTCATACTCGAGCGTCGCGCAGTTAAGCTTTTCAGCCGTATTTTTCTTTGCAGTAGAAATGATGAACTGATCCATAATGCCGCAGTTTACGTTCATAAACTGGTGCTCGCTCATCTGGCCAAGCTTTGCAAGCGCTACCCTGTCGATGTTAAAGCCGAAAGTTTCGCTTACAGCATAGGCAAAACCGCACTCCAGCGCGGAGCTTGAAGAAATGCCGCCGCCTGCAGGAATGTTGCTTGCCATAAGGATTTCAAAACCGCACGGAAAGCTGAAACCACCTGCCTTCATCTGGCTTAAAATGCCGTTCAGGTAGTTTGCATAATCATTGCGCTTGTCGTACACAAAATCATCATCCACGCTAAACTGGAATGTACCGGGGAAACGGACATCGTTGTAGACAATCTTACGGTCAGTTCTCTTTCTGATTGCAACATACAGATAGCGGTTAATAGCTGCGGGGAAAACAAAGCCGCCGTTATAATCAATGTGCTCACCGATAATGTTGATTCTTGCGGGAGCTGAAAAAACAGTTACGTCAGCAGCGCTTCCACCGTAGCGCTCAACAAATGCCTGTGGAAGATCTGCGGGATTATATTCTTTTTCTGTCAATGCATTAGCCATGGGTAGCCTCCTTTTTTCCGCATGAGCGGATTTGCCTTTGGTCTTATGCCAGTGTAGTAAATTTATGCAAGATTTGAGAATGCAAGTATGGTCTGGTGTTTGTATGTTTCGCCCGGACGCAGTATGCAGCTGGGAAAATCAGGCTGATTTGGTGCATCCGGGAAGCGCTGCGTTTCAAAGCAGACTGCAGTGTGCTTGCCGTACACGGCACCGCCTTTTCCCACAGCGCCTTGCAAGAAGTTACCGCTGTATATCTGCATGCCGCTCTGGTTCGTACTGATGTCCATCTTAATGCCGCTTAACGGTGACCACACGGCGCCAGTATGCACCACGCTACTTTCGTCTTTTGCGGGAGTCACAAAGCAGTGGTCATAACCGCCAATAAAGGCGGGAATCTCGCTTCCTGAGATACCATCGCTTAATGGGCGGGGGCTTCTAAAGTCA
>JAILRG010000064.1 GCA_024698325.1 Treponema sp. | reverse complement strand
ATAGGAAACATTGCTGTTACTTATCGTCACGTTATTTCCACTCTGATAGAACTTAGAAAGCGTATCGTCACTGGAAGCAGAACCGTCAAAATATTTTACCAGGCAAGAACTTGTGTACCAGCTGCCAAAGTAATTGTTTTCGACAATATACTGCGAGTTAATGCCAGGCCCCAGCGTATATCCACCGTTTCCGCTTGTTCCGATGCTGTCGTAATAGTTGTTGTAAATGTGCACCTGACAGCCGCGGCTTCTTGGCATTCGCTGGATTGCATCGTGGTAATAATTGTGATGGAACGTAATCTGACGGTCTTCTGCCTTTGTGTAATTTTCATTCGGAGCCAGAAGCGTTACTTTGTCATGGTTCGTAAACTCGCAGTAAGAAACCGTCATATACTGAGCGGCTTTTACATCAAGAGAGCCGTCATGATGGTAGTTGCGTGTTAAATCAGAGCAGGTACCATCAGTGAATACACAGTGATCAATCCAGATATTGTGCGGCAAATAAGTTGCTTTATAACTGCTGAATGTCGCCTCGAAAACAAGATTGTCAATTGAAGCTTTGCTTTTCGAATTATACGTTGTATCTTGTTCTGTTGAACCGTGTGCATCCCAGAAAATGACATTCTGAATGATAATGTTCTCTGCGGGTTTTGAAGAAGTCGCTTTTGCATAAAGCCCGCCATACGCAAGTTTTGCAGAATTAACACCGATAATCGCCTTGTTAGAGCCGATTTCATACGTGATGTCATCGTGTAAACGCGCATAAGTCGAAGAATCAAATTCGTCATAATAGCTGTGGTCTGAATCGGAAATAACCCCGTCACCTAAATCCACGGTTCCGCTCACGACGATGATTGCAGCTGTTGTGTTTACGCTTGAAGATGAAACGGAGCCACTTGCGATTGCATTCGTGAAAACCATTCGCTTTGTAAGTGAAGATGTGTAAGCTGTAAGCTCTCCGCTTCCAACTTTATAGCCGTCATCACCGATGTAGATGATATTATCGGTATCCGGGTAGCTCATTCCGGCGCTTTCGTTTGCCATGTCTGCCCAGCCATAGGTTGTAATGCTTTCGCCGGGTGTTACCGTTATGTCGGTTTCAGAAGCGCTTACAGCGGTTACGGTTATCGTCTTGGTCGCTGTAACCGTCGCTTCTTCCCATGTTGCCGTCACTTTTACCGTTACAGAGCCGGCTGTTTCGCCTGCAGTGAATGTGATGGTCTTTCCTGATTCTGCTGACAGCGAACTGCCTGTTGAATTTGTATCGGTCAGCGCCCATGTATAGGTGACATCCGGGCTGCCGGTTGTTACGGGAACTGCTGTCAGTGTAAGGGTCTTTTCAGTGCGGACACTGTCGCTTCCAGAAATTGAAACGCCTGTCAGGGAGTCTTCTGCAATTGTGCTGCCGCTGCCACCTGAAGAGCCACCGCAGCTTACGAAAAATCCCGTACATGCAAGCATAAGTCCTTTTAAAGCTACGCGTAATAAAGCTTTCATCTTACTTCCTCCAAGAAAAGGGGTTTTACGCTCGTATCATAATAGCAGTGGTGGCTAAAAGTAATGTGATTTTACGCGTTTTTTTTGCCTAAAAGCGTAAAGTCCTCGACGCCGCTTGCAAAAGCGATGCCGCTTCCCGGCTCGCGCAGGCATTTTAAGTCGCGGATAGCGTCTAAAACGGCGGCTTTTTTGTCATGCTCCACAACCATGATGAGCATTTCTTTTTCGGGCACGATATGCACGCCAAAAAACTTTTCGTCGTCTTCCCGTGCGGTTCCGCGTGCGTTGATTACGGTGCCGCCGCCAGCTCCTGCACGGCGAGCCGCTGCCATCACGTCGTCGGCATAGCCTTTATTTACAATCACGGAAATCATGTCGCGGGTACATTCTTTTTGCATAGCGTCTTCTCCTTTGTCGTTAAGCGGGGTAATCGTTCCTGTTTTGAGCATCTGGGACACATCGAGCGAAAATAGTTGGCCAAAGTCAGCTTTTTCGAGCAGCGTCGCGTTCACAATAGCGTCGATAATGTTCTGCTTCTGTCTGGTCTCTACCACCATGTAGATGATATCCTTCGTTGTTTCGCCTAAGCCCAGGACGGCGGCAAGGTTTGTTTTTGCAAGCGCGCGAGCCATCATGACGGTGCCGCCGCCGCAGCCTGCCTGCACTGCCGCAGAGGTGAGCTTTTCGCCCCTGTCGTGCGGCACAATGCTTACTAATAACGAAAATGTGCTCATACTTTTTCTCCTTGCGCTGATTCCGCATGTGCCGGGGCCTGTACGTGCGCCGGCGCCCGTGCCTGTGCCGGCAACGGTGCTTGTGCCGATACATACGCCGGAGCCTGCGCCGACGCGGCTTTTGCATGCACAGACTGCATGGCGGACACTTCTTTTGCATGTGCCGCTTTTTCCGTCTTAATCTTGAACAGCACGCCCAGCACCTGTATTGCAATCAGCGGCGTCATGGCAACAAGCGCGATAACGCCGAAAGCGTCTGCCGCCGGGTTTCCGCCGCTTGCAGTGGAAGCGCCCAGTGTAAACGAAAGAATGAATGTGCTGGTCATCGTGCCGCTCGCCACTCCGCCAGAGTCAAACGCAATGCCGGTAAAGAGCTTTGGCGAAATAAAGGCAAGCGCAAGCGAAAGCGCATAGCCGGGAATCAGCACGCACATTAGCGAAAAACCGGTAAGTACGCGCAACATGCTCAGCCCAATCGAAAAGGCAACGCCGAGCGAAAGCGCGCCAAGCATAACCCGGCGCTTTATGGTGCCGCCGCTGACGCTTTCCACCTGGTCGGTCAAAACCCACACGGCAGGCTCTGCAATAACAACAACAGCGCCGAACACAAAGCCGATGGCAACAAGCAGGGCCGTCCATGCGCTGGAAGCGGCGGCAAGCGAGCCAAGCACTTCGCCAAGCTGTTGCCCGGCTGGCATAAAGCCGCCGTTTGCGCCGGTCAGAAAAATCACAAGCCCGATAAAGCTGAACACAAAACCGCGCACCATACGGATAACCTGAAACGGCGGCAGCCTTAAAAGCGTCAGCTGGAATACGCAGGCCATGCCAACAAGGGGCAAAAGCGCATGCACCACCTCGCCTGCAACTTCGGGAAGCAGGTGCAGAAAAACAGATATGCCGACCGCCGCGGCCGGCTCATCGGCTCGTGCACCGGTACCAGCACCGGCTGTAGACGAGACGCCTGCAGCAAGCTCAGTGCCAGCGGTAAGCTCAGCGACAGCCACGCCAACCCGCACGTCGGCGCCCGCTACTATCTCAGCGCTGACTCCAGTTCCCGCTCCACCAACAGCAGCATTGGCAGCACCAGCTCCGGCCGCAAGCGCCCCACCGCCAGCGGAAGCATGGGCAAGAATAATGCCGTACAGCGCCACGGCAGCAATAGGACCTATGGAAGCAATGCCCGTCAGGCCAAAGCTTTCGTCACTAGATGTAGCAATTTTTCCGCTTTTTTTGTCTTCTTTTGCGCGGACGGCGGCAACACCCATACCCAGCGCCATAATGAACGGCACGGTCATTGGGCCGGTCGTGGCGCCGCCGGTGTCAAATGCGATTCCCTGAAATGTAGCCGGCGTGCAAAACGCAAGCAGAAACACAAGCGCATACGCGACAAGCAGCAGCACATTCAGCGGCAGCGACAACACGGTGCGCAGAATGCCCAGCGCCACAAACAGCCCGATTCCGGCGGCAATGCTCAGAATAAGGCTCCACTTGCCGACCTCCGGTGCAATTCCCTGCACCTGATCAGCAAGCACCTGCACGTCCGGTTCAGCGACCGTCACGATAAAGCCGATGGCAAATGCCGCCGCAAGCAAAAGCGGCAGATTGCGCTTTGCGGCAAGGGCAGCGCCACTGCGTTCGCCAATCGGAATAACACCGATGTCTATGCCAAGCAAAAACACCGTAAGCCCTATGATGACCAGCACGCCGCCCGTCAAAAAGCGCACAATAAGCGCGCCTCCCAGCGGCGCAATCGTTACGCCCAGCAAAAGCACAATCAGCATAACGGGAAGCACAGAAGATACGGTTTCTTTCAGTTTCAAGAGAATATTCATGAGGTATCACATCCTGTCAGCGCCGGTACTAGCGCTTAATGCTTTCTTTCGCAATGGTTTTTACAAATTCACCCGCAATACGAAGCGCCTCGTCGCGGATTTCGCCGTCCAGTTTGGCAAATGCCTTGATGATTTTTCCGGAATTTTTAATCCAGTCGCGGCTCAGCTCCGAATTTGTCGTTGCGTTCGTGGCCAACAGCACGCCAAAAAGCGTTTCTACAAACTGCTTTCGTTGTGAAGGTGTTATGTTCTCAAACCACTTGTTGAACGACGTAAAGAACACTTCGCTTCCCGCATCCAGCCCATCCTTGGCACAGAACGAAGCGCCGCACACAGCCCAGGAAAACGGATTATGCTGCAGCACAAGCATTTCGCTGCTTACAACCGCTTTGTAAGCCTTAAAGTGATGGAACAGCATACCGATAACCGAATACTGCGGGAAAACCGAATGTACAAGCGGCTCTATCGCCCTAAACGGCTCGCTTTCCAGCGCCTCCAGGGAAAAACCGGGGCCGTCAAAATTATACACGGCCTCAAGGCGCTTCTTTGCCTTTGCCGAAAGCTGCGCGCCCGCGTACAGAGCAAGGTTTCCGCCCTTTGAATGCCCGCCTGCAGTAAACTGCATTTTTTTGAACACGCTGGCAGCGTCCTCAAGATAGGCAAGCGCATCCTGCTGCGCCGGCACGCTTTCCATAAAGGCAAGGTTACAGTCTTCCTTCCAGCCGACAATCGTGTCGTCAGTGCCGCGAAAAGCCACAAATGCGGCGCGCTTTTTATACAGGAAGGTAACGGCGCAGAACTGCTCTTCCAAGGCGCGGTCGTATTCGCTTACAAAGCCGGTAACGCCGACGCAGCCAAAGCGCACGGAAGAAGCCGCTTTTTTCAGCAGCTCAATGGTTTTCGGATCAATCAAAAGCCCCAGATTCGAGCGCTCTTCAAAATCAGGCGAGGCGAAAAACCGGTCGGAAAGAGATGAAAGCGGCATGGATTTTTCAAACCCGGCCGGCGCCAGAGCCGAAAAGTTTATGTACGAAAGCTGGCAGAAAATGAGCGCATCAACCTCGTTCAGACCAGAAGCCTCGAACGAAAGGTCCCCGCGCCAGTCAATGTAATCGCAAATGTCAGAAAAATTCTTCCCAGCCATAGTGTAGTCTCCTTTCGCCGAGCTGCCGCGCCGCACATGCCCGCCTCGGCCAGTACATGCCCGCCCTGCCAGCACAGCCCGCGCTGTCAGCGCATGTCTCGCCATCCGCCTTATGCGTCAGCAAAAACGCGGCCGTCGTCGAGCGTCACCTGCAGCTTCGTGTACTCACAGTGAAAATCATTCTGCAGGCGGTCAAGATAGCGCGCGCATTCCCACTTGCACATCGGAAGGTCATGCAAGAGACAGTTTCCGCACGTTTCCGGCGTCGTTGCAGGCACCGCGTCCTGAGTCAAAATCCACTTCAGGCACTCAATCGTCAACCGCCGCATGTCTTCCACGCTGTAGCTGCCCGTCATGATGATATACATGCCGGTAAGGCAGCCCATCGGCCCAACATACACAACGTCGTCCTTAGCCGCAGAATTGCGGAACCAGGTCGCCATCAGGTGCTCAATGCTGTGCATGGCAGCAGGCGCAACAGCCGGCTCTTTGTTCGGCTCGGTGATGCGCAGATCGTATGTCGTAAAGCCCTTGTCCTCGCGGGAAACGTAAATTCCCGGCTTTAAATGCGTGTGGTCAATCGTAAAACTCTGTATAACTTCCATAGTGATTCAATAGTACCGTGTTTCGGGCGGGGCGACAATAAGTTTTTTTTGGCGTTTTGTTCAGCAGTTTGGGTGCGACAGGTCGGGCAACGGGTGTTCGCGAGTTTGTGTGACAAACTCGTAACAAGAACGGCTTTGCCGTTCTTCCCACTTCGCTAACGCTCATTCGCCGCCCCTTGCGGTTGCGGCGAACTGCTTCGCAGGTGCTCCATACCCGCGCAGTACAGACACCTGAATATCTTGTGCTATACTGCCTGTTCTGCTGCAAGCTGTTGCACCTCAGCAAGGGAAAGTCCCTGCGCCTGTGCAATCTGCTCTTCAGTAAGTATATGCAGAGCCAGAAGATTCCGCGCCGCTTCAAGCTTCGCAGTTCGGGAACCACGCGCTTCCCCCTCTGCAAGGCCAATGGCGATACCTTCTTCTTTCGCCTCTCGTCTGTCTTCTGCGCGCATCCATGCTAACGTCATATATCCCTGCCTGTACTGCACGTTTTGTCGTGCATAGTTCATCTGCTTACGAAGCTCGTCAGTAAAATCCGTACTTGACTGGTTCTCAAGAATCAGCTTGTAAATTGCTTGCAGTTCTGTGTCCCCGACGTCTTCCCAACTGCTGATATTATAAAACACTTTGTAGCTTCTGTCATTCAGCAGAATGCCTGAATCTTCCTCACAGCAGTTCTGGAATGTGTAGACGGGAAGATTTTTGTCAAAGGGATCGAACAGGCAAAGAAAAAGAATATAGCTCGTCTTGAGTGATTCAAACTGTCCGCCAATTTGTAAGTCACTCTGGTCCATCATGCCCTGATAATACCTAGCGCGTTCCGGCAGATTGTGCTTGTTGGAAATTTGCATCTCAAGATCAAATACACGTAGCCCGTTATTATCGCGGACATACACGTCAAGCCGAACACCCCGGCTCTCTGCGTCCGCTTCCAGCGTAAACTCGCCAATGGGAAAATCAATTTTCTCAATTTTGATATGCAGCAAATGCTCGATAAAACGTCTGCAAAGATCCGGATTTGACGTCATTACTTTGTTGAACATGTAATTGTTGGAAAGAGTGACTTCTTCCCACGGAATAATACCATGCGGTGACAGTTGTGCTGTATTTTGTTGTTCCATATCAACCTCCACCTTATCTATTGTCCCTGAGGAGGTGTTTTTTACATTTTTGTGTGTAAAAAATAAAAAAAACGGCGCCCCCAGGGTGAAGCCTGAAGGCGCCAGAAGGCAGTTTCTGCCAGTTACAGCGTATGTGTAAACGTCACTTGTGCCCTATTTTATCGTGCTGCGGGTCTTTCCATACCAGAAGGCGCCCCAGTCGCCGTAAGAGGCATAGTTACCGTCTTTGTGATACAGTTCCTTCGTACTTGGCTTTGCCGTTCCCGCAAACGTAATCGTAGAAGAGTCACAGAGGTTAAAGAACGCATGACTCTCCATCGCTTTAATCTCGGTTGACCTTATCGTGACGTTCTTTGTCGCCGGACTGAACAGCGTGTGACCGAACTTTTTGACAGAAGCCGGAAGCACCACACTTTCAATCTGCGTGTTGCCGAACGCGCAGTTACCGATTTCAGTAACGTTTCCGTTAATCACCAGTGTCTTAAGCGACGTACAGCCGTAGAAGGCGTTGTCGCCGATAGTGCAGGCGCCTTCAATCGTGACACTTTCAAGGCCAGTACATCCCATAAACGCTGCTGCTCCAATAGACGTAACGCCTGCCGGAATGGTCACTGACTTAAGTGCCGTATGGCCGCGATATGCGCTGTCAGCAATCGTTGTTCCAGTGATAGCA
>JAILRG010000060.1 GCA_024698325.1 Treponema sp. | reverse complement strand
TAAGCTTGCCGTTAAAGAGAGCAATGCCGGTATACACGTCATGGGTGCGTCCCTGCAGAATATGCAGGAATTCGCGGGCCTGGTTCTGGTCCTGCGGCTTTCCCAGCACACGGTCATCGGAAACTATCAGCGTGTCAGCACCCAAAATCCAGGGCAGCTCATTAGCGATGGGAAGCGAACGGGCCACAGCGTTTACTTTTCGAGCGGCAAGATATTCCGGCGCATTTTTCAGTGCAATATCCGGAGGAATCGTTTCGTCAAGATCAGGAATGATTACCTTAAACGGAATATTTAACAGTTTAAGAATTTCCTGCCGTCGCGGAGACGAAGAGGCAAGAATTATTGGTTCCATAACACACTCTCACTTTTTAATATTTCCGTGTATTATGACGATTCTGTCATTTATTGACAAGTCCGAAGCAAACCGGTATGCTAAGCAACATCTGGGAGATTAGCTCACTTGGATAGAGCGTCGGCCTCCGGAGCCGAAGGTAGCAGGTTCGAATCTTGTATCTCCCATAATCTTTTTACATTTACAGTTTTATCTAAACAAAAAAAAAGGAACTTCTTTCGAAGTTCCTTTTTTTTTACGTTCGATTACGCTTATTTCTTTCTGGAATCAGAACTGCCTGAAGACTGAATCTGCTTCAGCAGGTTCAGTGCGCGGGTACGTACCGGTGTAACATAATTGTAATTCGTGGCAATCTGGCTGACTGCCTGAATCATGTTAGCCTTGTTTTCTGCTTTCTGCCAGAGCTTTTCATAAGCAATGATAACCTCAAGTGCGAGAGAGCTGGTAGGATTTACCACTGAATTTTTCTTGCTGATCCATGCGATTGTATCAACTACATCATCACCGTCATTCAGGCCGATTTCGCCCAATGAACGGATAGCTGCAGTGATAACCATCGGCTCGTTATCTGCAAGTGCAACTTTTACCAGGGTAGTCTTTGATTCTTCCGTTGGAACTTTAGCGAGAAGGTCGCATGATTTTGCCCGAATGTCGGGGAAGTTATTCATCAGGCGACCACCTGTGCGGGACTGAGTGTTGACGCCTTCACCAGCAAGTGAGTCAAGGGCAACCATCATTTCTTTAGAAACACGCCCATCCTCTACAGCGGATTCAAGGTACTGCAATGCGACCATTTTGTTGTCACGGTCATCTGAACCCGCAAGCTCTTTAATGACCACGTCTTCAACACTGGTCAGGTATTCTTCTTCCGCAGAAGATTCTGTTCTCTGACTGGAGTCGGTCTGTGCATACAGACCTGCCATCATTACAGCAAAGACTGCCACTGCCGTTTTTTTCAGTAATTTCATAGGGTACATCCTCCTAATCTGCAACTACTTTACTAAGAAGCCGCACAAAAATCAATTATTATTCCTCAACTGGAGGCAGGTTGACCTTCCATTTGCCGTCTACCTTACGGAAGAAATAATATACAACATCTTTATCTTCCTGTACCTGCACAGCCTTTACATAGGTATCAGATACATAACGAATCTCGTCTACAGTGCGTCCTTTGCGGGCCTGTACGAATACGAATTTGAAGTAAGATTCAAGATTTGCAAGCTTAATGCCTTTAATCGGCATCTTTTTCTCTGCCTTCTGCAGATTCGGACGGAGCTTGTAGTAATCAATTGAGTCTTTATCGATGTAGGTCAGCCATGCATTGTAATTACCAGTCTGCATAACCTGATCGAGTTCTGTAATTATCCGCATAATTTCAGCTCTATCTTGAGTAAACGTATCGACGTCAACCTTTACTTCACCGACAGAACGCAGATATTCCTGATCTACCTCAGGCTCTGGAACAACCTCAGGTTCAGGAACCGACTCCGGCGCAGGAGTTTGCGCAACCGGCTGTTCTTCAACCACAGGCGCAACATCGGTGCTTTTGCAGGAGAAGCAGAACACAGCCAGGGACATAGCCATAATCATGGCAGAAATTGATATAGTCTGTTTCATGGGGATAATCATACATCACTTGTTACATTTCGTCAAATATGTTATTTTCTGCCAATGGCAACAGCAATTTTTCCCGGATCCTTTGATCCGCCAACATATGGGCACATGAACATCATCGAAAGAGCAAGCAGGCTTTTTGACAAACTCGATGTCGTTGTTGCGGTGAATACCCAGAAAAAGTATTTCTTTGAAGCTGAAGAGCGGCTTGCAATGCTTACGGCTCTGACAGCCCCCTGGAAGAATGTCTCGGTGCACCTCTGGGATCGGCTTATCGTTGAATATGCTGTTGAAAACAAGGCGAACGTGCTTTTACGCGGCATACGCAACATGAGTGATTTTTCCTATGAATTTGATTTGTCATTGATGAACCGCAGTTTAAGCCCCTGCATCGAAACGCTTTTCATGCCCACCGAACCGCGTTTTTTTACTATTAAGTCCAGCGCAATAAAAGAAATCGCAGCCTTTGGCGGAGATATCTCCAACATGGTGCCACCGCTTGTTGCAGAAGCGATGAAAAAAAAGGCTTCCGTCAGGTAAAATGACATTTTTTTAGAAAATGTAAATCAAAAGCTTGACAAAGCATAATCTGCATGTATAATGATTGACATTCGGGTGGAAACTGTTATAGTATAAACCCCGTTATTCAAATTAAAACTATTCATAGTGAGGTTTATAAATGGCAGTACCTAGAGCGAAAACATCAAAAGCTGTTACACGCAGACGCCGTGGTGTTAACATGCACCTGGCTACTCCGCAGCTCGTTGAGTGCAACAATTGCGGAAACCTTGTGTTACAGCACCATGTATGCCCGAAGTGCGGTTTCTATCGCGGTCGTCAGGTAATCACACCGGAAAGCAACGCATAAGCGCTTGCCGGTTAAAATTGCAGAGCTGTAAGCTCTGCTAAACAGGAGTATTAGAATGGACGAATTGTTCAACAAAATCCAGAAGCTTATCGCTGAAAAACTGGAAATCGACGAGAGCAAGATTGCTTTGGATTCTTCTTTCCGTGGTGATCTCGGTGCAGACAGCCTCGATACCTACGAACTGGTATATGCCATCGAAGAGGAACTGGGCGTAAGCATCCCCGATGAGAAAGCAAACGAATTCGAGACTGTTCGCGATGCATACAACTTCATCAAGGCTGAGCAGGAAAAGAAATAATCTGTAATCCTACAGAGTCTTATTTCTGATGAAAGACACAAATGCAAACTACATTGCGTTCAGCATGGGTTGCGTTTTGTGTCTTTTTTTATTTATAAGGTCGTACAATACATCTTATGCGTAATTTTTTTCAGTTTCCTAAAAACATTCCATCTGAGCGCAAAAAAAAGCTGATTCATTTCTGTAAGAACGTCGGCATACATTTCGGCGATTTGCAGCTGCTGGATCTTGCATTTCATCACCGTTCTTTTTCAAATGAAAACATGCATTATGCCCACTGCAACAACGAGCGGCTTGAGTTTCTCGGAGACAGCGTGCTGGGAATGGCCACCGCAACCTTTCTATATGAAGACATGGCGGAAAACCACGAGGGGGACCTTGCGCGGATAAAAAGCATCGTGGTCAGTGAGCAGACATTAGCTCCCATCGCGCTTTCGCTGGGGATAGACCAGATGCTGATTTTAGGGAAGGGCGAGGAGATGAACGGCGGCCGGACAAAAAAGGCAATCCTTGCAGATGCTGTCGAAGCTGTAATTGGCGCGTATTACCTTGACAGCGGATATGAAGCCGCTGAAAAATTTGTCCTTTCCTTTATAGTAAATGAAGTCAGAAAAGTGCAGCAGGACAAGGGGCAGAAGGACTATAAAACAATCCTGCAGGAGCTGTACCAGAAAAAGTACAAGCAGTGCCCTACATACGAGCTTTTAAAATCAACAGGTCCTGACCACGACAGGATATTCTGGGTTAACGTACACCTTGGAAAACAGGTATTCGGCCCGGCACAGGGAAAAAACAAAAAAGAAGCAGAACAAAATGCTGCAAAACTTGCGTATAATTCCTTACATGCTATTGACACAAATAAGTGAAATTCGATAATATACACATGCTCTTGCGGCAGTCATATAACGGCTATTATCTCAGCCTTCCAAGCTGAAGACGAGGGTTCGACTCCCTTCTGCCGCTTACCCAAAGCTCCTGTTTTACAGGAGCTTTTTTTTATGCCTGTCTTGTTCTAACGCTTTCGGCTATGCTATAATCCCGTTGAAGTTATAAAAACCTCGGAGGTTTTATTATTATGGAAAAGTTCTTTAGACTCAAAGAACGTGGAACAACGGTAAACCGCGAAATTGTCGGCGGTATTACAACGTTCCTTGCAATGTCGTACATTCTCGCTGTCAACCCGGGAATCCTCTCTGCTTCAGGCTTGAGCTGGAGCTCTGTCTTTACAGCAACAGCCGTGTCCGCTGCTGTCGGTACGCTGGTTATGGCTTTCTGTGCCAATCTGCCTGTTGCACTGGCTCCGGGTCTGGGATTGAATGCATTCTTTACATACACCGTTGTACTCGGCATGGGCTGTACACCGGCTTTTGCCCTGACCGCAGTTCTTCTTGAGGGCGCACTCTTTATCGTGCTGTCTCTGTTCGGAATCCGCGAGGCTATCATCCGTTCTATTCCGGTGACACTCCGCAAGGCTGTCGCTGTCGGTATCGGTCTTTTTATTGCACTTATCGGCCTTACAAACGCAGGTGTTACATCTGGCGATACGGGTACCCTTATCGGATATGTAACATTTAACGGTCAGCACCCGACCGCTATTGTTGCCATTCTCGGTCTTGTAATCACCATCGTTCTGTACATTCTGAAGGTTCCCGGGAACATCCTGCTGGGCGTTTTAGTGACAACTCTGATTGGAATTCCGTTCGGCGTAACAACGATTCCCGAAAACTTTAAGCCGTTCTCCATGCCGTCAGCACCACACCTCTTTATGTTTGAGTGGGGAAGCGTTCTGACAATCAAGTTCTTTGTCGTATTCTTTACATTCCTGTTTACCGATTTGTTTGATACTATCGGTACACTTCTGGGGGTTACCGAGCAGGCAAACCTGAAAGACAAGGATGGCAACGTCCTGAATGCAAAAGGTGCGCTGATGTCTGACGCTGTTGCCACAATGATCGGTGCATGTCTTGGCACTTCTACCGTAACCAGCTTTGTCGAAAGCTCTTCTGGTGTTGCTGCCGGCGCACGCACTGGTCTTGCATCTGTCGTTACAGCGCTGCTGTTCCTTGTCGCTCTGTTTTTAAGCCCGATTTTTGCACTCATTCCTGCAGCTGCAACAGCTCCGGCACTCATTTTCGTCGGTTACCTGATGATGGTGTCTGTAACCAGCATCGACTTTAAGGATCCGACAGAAGGCATTCCGACATTCATCACCATCATGACAATGCCCTTTGCATATTCAATTTCAAAAGGCATCGCATTCGGTATAATCAGCTACGTTATCTGCAAAGCTGTTGCAGGAAAAGCAAAGACTATTCCTGTCGTTACCTGGATTCTTTCTTTGATTTTCCTTGCTGACATTATTTTTGAAGCGGTAAAATAAGCCTATGGCAGACGAAAAATATATCCGCCCCACATGGGATGAATATTTTATGGAAGTCTGCCGCACGGTTGCAAAACGCGCGACCTGCGACAGGGGCAGAAGTGGTTGCGTCATCGCCCGAGATAACCAGATTCTGGTAACGGGATATGTCGGAAGCCCAGCCGGCTTACCGCATTGTGATGACGTCGGACACCTGATGCGTAAAATGATTCACACGGATGGTTCCATAACCCAGCACTGCGTGAGGACTGTTCATGCTGAGCAGAATGCCATCTGTCAGGCAGCAAAGCGCGGTATTCCCATCGACGGAGCAACCGTTTACTGCAAAATGACTCCTTGCAGAACCTGCGCAATGCTGCTCATCAACTGCGGCATTAAAAGAGTTGTCTGCGAAAAGCATTATCATGACGAAGCAGACAGCCTTGCAATGTTCAGGGAAGCAGGAATCAAAATAGAGCACCTTGAAGACGAGGTGCAGCAATACACAAACATGTAAGAAAAAGGGCTGTCCTTTAACGAAGTATGTACCTTCGAGGACAGCCTTTCCTTTTGTAAAGATAGCCATCAGCACAACCTTTTAATTTCCTAAGTATTTTTCTTGACGGCAGAAATATTCACTCATATAATAATCTTAAAAATACAAAAAGGGGAAATTAAAGTGCTTGATTGTAAGCGTATTTATGCAGACTATTCTGATAAAATTCAGGCATATCTAAAAAAACATGTATCTGATGCAGATATTGTCTCTGATTTACATTCTAAGGTTTTCCAAAAAATTGTAGAGCATGCAGATTCCTACCGCGGAAATCCTGATGCAGTATCAAGCTTTGTCTATACCATTACCAAAAGCTGCGTAATTGACTACTATCGTACGCGCAAAACGTTTGAAGAAATTGACTTTTCCCTTGTAGAAGATGGCGGGGTGACTGCGGAAGGAGATTTCTTTTCACAGCATACGCTTGAAAGCCTTGCGCATGCACTAGAGATGCTGTCTGCAGAGGAGCGGCAAATTATTGAAATCTGCTACTGGCAGCAAAAAGCCTTAAAAACGGCAGCGTTTATCACGGGGCTTTCGTACGGCGCAGTAAAGCTCCGACACCGCTCAGCACTTGAAAAACTTCGCAATTTTATGCAAACTGTCTGCTAGAAAAGGTTTTACTGCCACTTTTCCATTTCATTCGTCTAAATAATCGTACAGATATCTCTTATGAAGAAGACTATTTTAGAACACAAATTTGAAACTCTTCTCTCTGCGCTTTTTGATTATCAGCGGTTTGATCCTAATCCGCATCTTGCGGCCGTGCTCCGCAGTGTAGAACATCCGTCTGCAGACGATCAGAAACTTGATGAAAACGCACTTGACCAGCTGAGCGCCGCTGGTACCGGGGATGAAAATCTGCCGGAATCGAATTAAGGCCTCTTGAAAGCCCGTAAAGCCAGACTATATAACCCGTCTAGATAGCCAACCCATACAGATCTATATACATTGAAATATAAAACAATCCAATTTTTTTTAATTTTTTTACTGCCCGTTTTGGAGTATGTTCGTCTTAATATATGTAACAGTTAGTTACAGCCTTCTTTTTTGAAGGCGAATACAAAAGTCATAGGAGGGTTATCTATGAACTATGCAGATTTTAAGAAAAAGGCAAAGGAAGACAAAGCTTTTGCTGAAAAATTCAAGGGTGTAAAGGATGTAGATGCTTTGGTAAAAGCAGCTGCTGCAGAAGGCTACACTTTTACCGCTGATGATGTAAAGAGCGAAAAGCTTACACTCGGCGACCTTGACAACGTAGCTGGTGGCTCTATCATTGGAACTTCCGACTGGTTTGTTACCGGTTCTATCATTATTACCAGCAAATAATGATGCAGACAGCCTTTTACAGGCTGTTAGCTACTAAGCTCGGTTCAGTTCATAACAGAATCGAGCTATTTTTTTTGAATAGGAAGTTCTGATGGATTTTACAAACCTTTGTCTGGTAATTACTGATAAATGCAACGCAGAATGTGAGTTCTGCTGTTTTTCGTGCAGTCCTAAAAACTCACAGGTTATGTCTGAAGAGCTTATGATTCGCGCCATTAGAGAAGCAAAGGCGCTTGGTGTTACAGCGGTAGGCTTTTCTGGAGGCGAATGCTTTTTATATCCGGACCTTCTCTTAAAAGGTGCGGAAGAAGTTCATAAAAACGGGCTTTCGCTTACGCTGGCAACTAATGGTTTTTGGGGTTGCTGGGAAGCTGAAAAAATAAAACAATTTTTAACAGATTTGCGGCCTGACTTTGTCGGTTTTAGCCGTGATTTTTTTCATGCAAAATATATTCCGCAGGAAAGCTATGAAAGGGCATGCGGTGCCTGTATAGAGCTTGGCATACGGTGCGAAACTGAAATTGCAGATTTTAACGGAGAGTATTCCGCAGGGCGCTATTTGTTTAGCCTTGGCGAAAAAAAATATATGAAGGATTGCCGGTTTTATGCGGCATACCGGGCCGGCAGAGCCTTGAATATGCCAAAAGAAATGTTTTTGACATATGCTGATTCAGAACACGCCGGCTGTCTGTATGATGGAAAGATTTCTGTTTTTTATAACGGCGATGTATACCCTTGCTGCCGGCATGAAGTGTATGGCACTGCAATGAAGCTTGGCAATATGAAAGACAAGCCCTTGCAGCAGGTTATTTCTGAAAGCGATGTTCCAAAAATAGGGGACGTTATTCTTAACTGCGATAGAATGAGCCGGCTTGTAGAAATTGCACGGACAAAACTAGGCTATAAAATTCCTGAAAAAATGGGCTGTTCCTGTGATTTTTGCAGGGCGCTTTTTGGCACTGAAGCTCAAAAAAAAGAAATGCTGCCCTATGTACAAGAACTGTATGAAGAAATACTTGTAAATGCAGCTTTACAAAGAAGCTGTCAGGCAGAATCTTAGGGGGAAATCATGCTTTTTAGTAAACTTGCCATTGCCATTACCGATAAATGTTCGGCAGCCTGCTCAATGTGCTGCTTTTCCTGCTCGCCTTCAGGTACGCAGCATCTTGAAACAGATCTCATAAAATCTGTCATTGACGAGATGGCAGAAACAAAAACAATGCGCTCTATAGGCTGGACTGGCGGCGAGGCCTTCTTATACTATGACCAGATAAAAGAATGTACTATTTATGCAAAGTCAAAAGGCTTCAGGCTTACCATAAACACAAACGGCTATTGGGGAAAGGATGAAAAGCGCGCCCGCGAGATGATAAAAGAGCTTAAACAAATAGGTATTGAAGTAGTTTCGTTCAGTGCAGACCGGTATCATCAAAAATTTGTTCCGATAGAAGATTTACGAACCGCTTTGCGGGTTTGCAATGAAGAAAAAATGCTTACAGATATTTCTTTTATGGATACGACTGATTCAGATGATATTGTAAAGCTTACCGAAGCTTTGCGACCGGAAATCTATCAGACATTGATTCAGCCGCATCCGCTTTTGCCGGTGGGCCGTGCCATGAAAACAATCAAAAAAGACCAGATTGTAACGGGCTTTAAAACAGAAAACGCAAAATGTAGTTTTAATGGGCTTATTCATTTAAACTTTGACGGATACTATTATCTTTGCTGCTCACAGTTTTGCAAAGAGATTCCACCGCTTAAGATTGGAAAGGCTGGTGTTACACCGTTTGCTGAGCTTGAAAAGAAAGTGTCTTCAAATCCGTACCTGTATATAATGCTTACCAATGGTTTTCATTGGTACATTGAAAAGGCAAAGGAATACAATATTGAAATACCCGATTATCTGTGTTCTTCCTGCCACTGCTGTTATTTTGTATTCAGAAACATGGACTTTTTACGGCAG
This sequence comes from Treponema sp., assembly GCA_024698325.1. Classification (GTDB taxonomy): domain Bacteria; phylum Spirochaetota; class Spirochaetia; order Treponematales; family Treponemataceae; genus Treponema_D. Next base: position 11,340 of record JAILRG010000060.1, on the reverse strand, counting down.
ATTCGCGACGACGTAGAAAAAGAATTTGAGCGGCTGCGTTTGCAAAAATTATTTGACTAAGGAATGTAAGGAACTTTTTTTCTATGAAATATCAGCTGCAAATACGCTTTGAACCGGATTATAAAAAAAGACGACGGATGCAGGAAGGTGTGCAGGAGCGTCTGCCTGAAAGTACGCCGGGCAGCATACCTTCAAAAGCTGAAGAGCTTATACTGATTTCTAAAAAACTGGAAGAACGGTTCTGCAAGTACAACATAGCGCTTAAAATAATACAGGAAGACGGCCTTGTTTCTAACAGCTTTGAATTAGACCCATGGGGAAATCTTGAAACCTGGTGGGATGATTTTTTTGACGCTCACTATGTGTATGAAGTGAGAATGCTAAATCAGCAGATGGACCTTTTTTCATGGCGGTTTGAAAACGGTGCATGCACCGAATGTTCAAAACTGGAAGTGAAGTCCTGTAAGCCGGAACTTATCACCCCTGAGCAGGCATTAAAATGGCTGGAAAAAACACCGGAAAATGAGTCGTTCCGTAACAGGGATGTAATACATAATCATGTAGATGAACTATGTGCAGAAATGAAAGCGGGGCGGTGGAATGATACAGCGGATCCTGTTGAAGTTTTAGACAACGGCGTAGTGTTAAACGGCCAGCACAGGCTTAATGCGGTTGTAAAGGCTGGTATGCCTGTCAGCATAAACATACGAACCTACCGCGAATCAGGCAATTTGTTTTTTTAAGCAAAGTTTTTCACAAAAAAGCTTTTTTTTACTGTCTTTTTTTGCCTTGTATCGTCTAAATGATATATGGGCATCATTGGTAGAAAAGTATTTAAAGATTTAGCGCATCGCTATTACCAGTTGTATCTTTCTCCTGCCGAGGGGAAAAGCAGCACGGAAGAATACATCCGTGTTGTGACCGAAGGTGGCTTACCCGATGGCTTTTCGTCAGCGCCAGATCAGTTTCCTGCTGGTTTTGCAGGCAGTGACGGCGACCGGCTTTTTACCGTGCAGACTCCTGTGGGAGCCGTTGAATGCGTGTACATTGAAAACCGCGCAGACTTTGAACGCTTTATACAGATTATTGTGCACCGCTGTGAGCCGGTTCTAGTACCGAAAAGCATGGGTGCCTGCTCCGTGCGTGGGCTGGTAAATTGGCGCAAAATAGAAGCAGACCGTCTGACCTTTATGCTCTCTGGAGCAGATTCCTTTAAAGATTCCCTTATCATCATAAGCCGCGGCGCCTATAGCGCCCTGCCTGCCGAAAGCGCAGGCTTTTCTGCTGCAGACTGGCTTGAAAAATCATTCCGCATACGTTTGTACCACGAATGCACCCACATGGTGTGCCGGGAGCGCTTTGAAGGGCGAATCTACCCGGTGTGGGATGAGCTGCTTGCCGATTGCGTGGGGCTGCTTTCTGCATTTGGCTCTTATGACCGCGCGCTTGCACTTTTGTTCCTTGGCATTAAGGACGGTTCGTATATTGGCGGCAGATTGGAAAATTACATTGAAGACAAGCAGAATATTGACTCTTATGTTTCTGACGTGCTTGAAAAAACTGCGTATCTTGCGGATATGGTTGACCGGTACGGTAAGCCAGACGCTGATGGAAAGGCATATACAGACGAAGCGCTTTTTGCGCTGTGCATAAAAATCGAAGAAGACTATCTGATGGGGGTGAACTGATATGGCAGGAGGAATGTTCAGACAGAGTGCATTGAATCGGCTTTCATCACCGGAGCAGCTTGATCAGACGATTACGGTAATCAGACCGTCAGGCTGGGTGGTACTGTGCACGGTGGGTGTGCTCCTTATGGCTGCTATCGTGTGGGGCGTTGCAGGTTCTATTTCAGAAAAAGTTGCTGGAAGCGGTGTACTTGTCAGTTCCAGCCGTCTTATCAGCGTCTACTCGTCATCGGGTGGCATTGTAAAAGATGTCTTCCTGTCTAATGGAGACGAAGTGCGTAAAGGGCAGATTATCGCCCGTATAGAACGGCAGGATCTGCTTGAGCAGATACAGCTTGCCACGCAGCGGCTGGCCAACCTGCAGCAGAATTACGACAGCACCGCCCGGCTTACGAGCCGCAGCACCGGCCTTACCGATGAGATGCTTGCAAAAAGCAAGAGTGACTTGCGCGGGCAGATAGTATCGCTTGATACGCAGATTGAGGATGCCCGGCGCAAGGAAGCTAATATGCGAGGCCTGTATGATGACGGCCTTGTGACTGAAAGTGTGTACATGGCATCCCGCGGCGAATTGCTTTCTTTTGAGCGACAAAAGCAGGAGATTGAGCAAAAGCTAATGGATATAGAAGTGAGCCAGGTAAAAACAACCGGTGAAGCCGGTCAAAAGCTGCTTGCCTTGCAGCAGCAGATAGACGAAGCCCGGACCCAACTTGCAATTCAGCAGGAAATGTATCAGAGTTCGACCCGCATTGTCTCTCCCTTGTCCGGCAGAATGTATGAGGTATCAATTGTACAGGGCTCCTATGTCTCCCCCAGTGCTTCTATTGCGGTTATAGAACCCTTTTCTAGCGATGGCTCTTCGCTTGAAGCGGTTATGTACTTTTCAATTCAGGACGGAAAGCGCATAAAACGCGGCATGAATATCTCTGTAAGCCCCTCGACTGCGCGCCAGGAAGAATACGGTTTTATACAGGGAATTGTTACCGCAGTGTCTGACTTTCCGGTAAGCCGGGAATATTTGGACTCCACCTTGCAGAATAAAGGACTTGCAGAACAGTTTTTCAGGTCCGGCTCTCCTATAGAAGTGAAGGTAGGGCTGATTCCTGATAATGCAACAAAAAGCGGCTTCCGCTGGTCATCTTCAAAAGGCCCTGATACGACGCTTGATGTGGGAGTGTTCTGCACCGGCTCTGTTACCGTGCGTTCACAGCGGCCGATAGAGCTTGTTATCCCGCTCATAAAGAAAAATCTGCTGGGCATAGGTGAGCAAAAGACTGTGGGGGCAAGAAAATGAAAACCCCGGCTGAAAAAAAATGCTTTACGTATGTGAATAAGCGCGTAAACACACCTACGGTATTGCAGATGGAGGCCGTGGAATGTGGCGCTGCCAGCCTTGCAATGATACTCGGCTATTACGGCTCCTTCATACCGCTTGAAAAGCTGCGTGTTGAATGCGGTGTTTCCCGTGATGGTAGCAAGGCTCCAAACATTGTGCTGGCGGCCGAGAGGCTTGGCTTAAACGCTGACGGCTACCGGCGTGATATCGATAAGCGTTCTGAAACAAAGTTTCCCGCCATCATCTTCTGGAATTTTAACCACTTTGTAGTGCTTGAAGGCTTTAAAGGCGACAAGGCCTACTTAAACGATCCTGCAAGCGGAAAGCGTACGGTTTCATACAGTGAATTTGACGCTTCGTTTACGGGTGTTGTCCTTGAGTTTTCGCCGTCAGAATCGTTTGTAAAGCAAGGAAAAAAAGCTTCGATAATTCCCGCATTAAAAAAGCGTATTGCGGGAGCATACTCCGTGCTTCTGTATGTTATCCTTATCGGGCTTTTCCTGCTTGTACCGGGTTTTGTAATTCCATCCTTCAGCCGCTTTTTTGTCGATACCATTCTTGTAGGCGGTATGAACAGCTTTATAAAGCCGCTTCTTATTGCCATGGGAGTTACGGTCCTGCTGCAGGGCGGGCTTACCTGGCTGCAGCAGTGGTATCTGCAGCGCTTCCATTTAAAGCTTTCGCTCTCTTCCTCGGCTAAATTCTTAAACCACGTGCTCAAAATGCCTGTTGAATTCTTTACGCAGCGCATGCCCGGCGAACTGTGTTCCCGTATACAGTCAAATGATACGGTTGCCATGCTTATTTCCGCAAAGCTTACGAGCGCTGCGGTCAACCTCTTCTGCGTGGCCTTCTATACGGTGCTCATGCTCAGCTATGACGTGCCGCTTACGCTTATCTGTCTTATGGTGCTTGGCATAAACTTTGCGCTTCTTAAGCTGACGGCAGAGAAAGTAAAGCTTACAACGTTTAAGGCCCGGATGGAGTTAGGCAAACTGTATGGACAGACAATGAGCGGCATAAGCATGATTGAAACGCTCAAAGCTTCCGGCCTTGAAAACGATTTTTTCCAGGAATGGGCAGGCGAGCAGGCAAAAGTCGTACTTGAAAATCAGCGGATGAACCGGCTTTCCCAGGTGATAACGCAAATTCCAAAGTCGCTCGCCCTGATACTTGATCTGCTTGTGCTTATCGTAGGTGCCTTCCGTGTCATGCACGGGGACATAACCATGGGTATGCTTGTGGCTTTTCAAAGCTTAAAAACAAGCTTTATAAATCCCGTGACCCAGTTCATGCAGTTGGGTAAGGATATCCAGTCAGGACAGGCTGACATGCAGCGTCTTGACGATGTCATGAACTATCCTGCAGAAAAACGCTACAAAGATGATTTTGCACCTCAAGTCGAAGAAGCTGCCGGTAAGCCCGTGCAGAAGCTTCAGGGCTATGTGTCCCTGCGTAAAGTTACGTTCGGCTATAGCCGTCTGGAAAAACCGCTTATAACTGACCTTGACCTTGAGCTTGCACCTGGCTCGCGCGTGGCGCTTGTCGGCGGAAGCGGAAGTGGAAAATCTACCATTGGAAAGCTTGTAAGTTCCCTCTATAAGCCCTGGAGCGGGGAGGTTTTGTTTGACGGTAAGCCTGTTTCTGAAATTGACCGGGCGACCTTTACCAGTTCTGTTGCCGTCGTTGATCAGGACATTTTTATGTTTGAAGGCACGATACGCGACAACCTTACAATGTGGAACGGCACTGATACAGAAGAGGCATCATTTACACAGGCTGCAAAAGATGCCTGTATACACGATGTTATTGCCATGCGTCAGGGCGGCTATTTTAGTGAGGTTGAAGAAGGCGGAAAGAATTTTAGCGGCGGCCAGCGGCAGCGCATGGAAATTGCCCGTGCGCTTACCGGAAACCCGCGCGTGCTGATTTTGGACGAGGCGACAAGCGCCCTTGATCCGGTGACAGAGCAGCTGGTGGACGAAAATATCCGCCGCAGAGGCTGCACCTGCATTATTATTGCGCACCGTTTGAGCACGATACGCGACTGTGATGAGATTCTGGTGCTTGATAAGGGACAGATTGTACAGCGTGGTACCCATGATGAGCTTGTTGCAGCAGGCGGCATGTATGCGGACCTTATTAAGACCATGTAGGAGTGCGTTATGAGTAATACGAGTACTGATATGAACAGCATAGCACTGTGCAATAGCACTCCTTTTGACTTGGAGACCGGCAACGCATTAGTGTACCGTGTCTGCTCTGGAACAGCATATATGTTTGCCATAGAACATGCAGCTGGAGGAGTGGCGAGCGCACGCTATGAAGTTGCCGTATTCCGCAAGGATGAGCTTATTATTGCGCTTCCTGCTACAGGAAACCTGCATTATGTGCTTACAGGCTCGCTGCATACAGAGATTGTGCCGGTAGAGCTTTCAGAGCTTGGCACTGACAGTGCTTCCCGAAAGAATCTGTATGCTGCGCTTGTAGCCGTTGCAATCCGCTTAAAAAAAGCGTATCTGCTTGAAGATGCACTGCAGGATGCGGCATTTGACGCAGCCTTTTTTGCGGAAGACAGGGAAGCTGCCATCCGCCAGTATACGCAGCTGGTTTCAGTCCGCCTGTCTGAAGAGCGGGCTAAGGACTTACAGGCAGAGGGAGAACGCTGTGCACGCCGCATAACGAACGTAGAGAAGGCATTTTCTGCGGCCCTTTCTGACATTGCCACCGTTGCCGGGGGTGAAAAAACACAGCACGCTTCTGTCGGAATGCACAATGAAAGCCCCATAGTGCGTGCGGCTGTCCTTGTGGCACAAGCCGACAGCCTTGAGATGCATCCGCTTATGGGAAAGACATACACTGAAAAGGCATCCTTAAACGAGCTTGCTAAAGACAATAATATCCGTCTGCGCAGTGTTGTACTGAAAAATCAGTGGTGGCGCCATGACAATGGGGCTTTGTTCGGCTGGTATATTGAAAATCCCGACGCAGAGCAAGACGAAAAAAAAGAGCCGGTAATGGAGCCTTGTGCGCTTCTGCCAGAAAAAACGGGCGGATATGTCTGTGTGCGCACACAGAATGATACAAGCGAACGGGTGACAGAGTCATTTGCCTCGCATATTCACCCGTCTGCAAACATGTTTTACAAGCCCATGCCGAGCAAAATCATTCAGCTTATGGATTTGTTCCGCTTTACCTTTGCTTCGCGCAAAATGCTTTCGGATATACTGCTCTTTGCCGTTCTGGGGATTTTAAGCACGCTTGCGGCGCTGCTGATTCCAGAGCTTACCCGCATGTTCATGGATACGATTATTCCACAGGCGGCTAAAAACATGGCATTGCAAATCTCGCTGCTTGTGTTGTTTTGTGTCTTTTCAGCTGCGGTGTTTGACTTGATAAAGGCATTTGTCCTGACCCGTATGGAAACCCGCTCAGATTTTGCCCTGCAGGCAGCTGTCATAGACAGGCTCTTAAAGCTTCCGGTCGGCTTCTTTAAGGATTACACGGCAGGTAATCTTGCGCAGAAATCGCTGGCGGTTTCTCAGATACGGCAGATTGTATTCGGTGTTATTTTTTCCAGTGTGATGACACTTGTGTTTGCCTTTGCCTATCTCTTTCAGCTCTTCCGTTATGCAAGTTACCTCTTAGGCTGGGCTCTTCTGATAAGCTTAGTGCCCGTTGTGCTGTCGGTTGGCATTGCTATAATCAGCTACAAGTGGAACTGCAAAGAAACTGAGCTGAGAAACAGGATATCGGGTACCTTGTATCAATTCATTTCCGGCGTAAACAAGCTTGTGATGACGGCATCTGAAAAGCGTGCATTTGCAGTGTGGGCAAAGATGTTTTCCGAACAGAACGACTGCACCGGCAGATTGCGGCGTTACAATGCTGTATCAACAACGGCTATAACATGCTTTCCGCTGGTGGTATCCCTTTTGCTCTACGGTCTTTTTATGCATGCCACCACTATCGGTAAAATAGACGTCATGTCTACGGGCAGCTTTCTTGCGTTTATGTCGTCATACACCTTGTTCCAGAATGCGCTGCTTGGTACCGTGCAGGCCTTTACGCAATCACTGGTTGTCATTCCTTTGTACGAACAGGCAAAAACGGTGCTTGAAGCGGTTCCAGAGATTCAGGAGTCAAAGCCTGCTGTTTCAAGCTTGACTGGCAGCATCGAAATAAGCCATGTAAGTTTCCGTTATAACCCGGACATGCCTTTTGTACTGAATGATGTGTCTATGAAGATTGAGCCGGGCGAATTCGTTGCTATTGTTGGCGGCTCGGGAAGCGGCAAAAGTACGCTCATGCGCGTGATTTTAGGCTTTGAAAAGCCTGACAGCGGTACGGTTTTCTTTGACGACCATGACCTTGCTTCGCTTGACGTTGGCAGTGTGCGCAGATGTATGGGCGTTGTGCTTCAGAATAGTACGGTCATGCAAGGCTCTATCTATTCAAATATTACCGGCAGCTCCGGTCTTACTATTGATGATGCGTGGAAGGCGGCAGATATGGCAGGGCTTTCTGACGATATCCGTTCCATGCCGATGGGCATGCACACGGTTGTTTCTGCAGGCGGCGGAACGCTCTCCGGCGGCCAAAGGCAGCGCTTGATAATTGCCCGTGCCATAGCACGAAATCCAAGCATACTGATTTTTGATGAAGCTACCAGTGCGCTTGATAACCGCACGCAGGCTCAGGTGAGCAAGAGCCTTGAATCACTCAACGTAACGCGCATTGTCATTGCACACCGTCTGAGCACGATTATCAATGCCGACCGCATTTATGTATTGAACCATGGGGTCATTGAAGAAAGCGGCACCTATGATGAGCTGATGAAAAAAGGTGGCTTCTTTGCAGAGCTTGCAAAGCGCCAGCAGGTCTAACGGAGGATAATGGTTATGAAAAAGATAGCGTTCATTGCAGCATGTGTGCTTACGTTTGCATCATTTACATCATGCTCACAGGGTGATAATCCGGTAAAAGTCCGTGAGGCGGCTGTAACAAAGCTGCTCAAAAAGGAGCACCGCATAAAAATTGCAATTGCAGGCCCCTGGGCGCAAAATCGGGATGGTCTTTTAAATGGCTTTACACTTGCCTGTGACGAGGTGAATGCGGCAGGGGGTGTCCTTGGGGCGCAGATAGAGCTGCTGCCCTTTGATGACAATTACACCCTTGATACTGGTGGAAGAGTCGCCTATCAGATAGCGTCTGACAATCAGATTTGTGCTGTGATAGGACATGTAGCGTCAGCAATTTCGATTTCAAATTCGCTTATCTATCATTATTACGGCATTTTACAGTTCAGTCCGCTTTCTACCACCAATGTGTTGACGCAACAGGGCTTTCCCTATGTGTTGCGCAATATACCGGCGGACCGGGCCTTTGCCGAAAGGGCGGCTCAATTCTGCATCCGGCAGGGCTGGAACCGCATCATGGTGTATCATGTGAACAGTACCTACGGTGCGGAGCTATCTGATACCTTTGAGCTGTACTGCAATGAAGGCGGCATTATTGTTCCTGACCGCGTGAGCTATGAGAATTCCTATGGCGTCCGTGATTACAGCGAGGTCGTAAAAAAGTGGAAAGAAGGCTATCACTTTGATGCGGTGTTTGTTGCAGGAATTTTACCGCAAGTAGGCGAGATTGTGTCTGTGTTCCGTGCAAGCGGCCTTACTGAGCCGATAATTGGCTCAGTTGAGTTTGATGAAGAAAAATTCTTCTCTATCGCTGATAACAAAGCAGAAACAGATACCTACTGCGTCTCCCTTTTCAATGAAAATGAGCAGAATGAAGCTTTCCTGCGTTTCCGAAAGGCCTTTATTGACCGCTACGGGCATGATGTGGATTATGAGGCCCTTCAGGGCTATGATGCGCTTAAAGTGCTTGCCTCAGCTATTGAAAAAGCCGGCTCGGTAAAAGCCTGCGACATAGCTCAGGCCCTGCATGCCGAAGAAGTATGGGATGAAGGCTCCGGTCCCTATCGATTTGATAAAAACGGTGATATTCAGGACAGAAAGCTGGTCATTAAAAAATCAATTGACGGTGTGTTTAAGGTTATAGAGTGAGCCTGTATAAAAGGATGTGCAACATGAGAAAACTTTCGTTTTATGGACTAATTGCCTTGTCTGCCGTATGTGCGCTTTCTGCTGTCAGCGCTCAGGAACAGACTGCCTCTTCCGTAGCTGAGCCGAAGGTGCTTACCTATGAAAGCGCCGTGCAGCAGGCCCTGAGCAACAGCTACACCGTGCTCTTAAAGCAAGCCGCCTTGCAGCAGGCTCATGCAAAGCTTACGTCAGTAAAGGCCGGCACCGACGTTACGGTAGGCGCCGACATGAGCTACGCAAAGAGCCACACGCCCTATGATGATGACCCCTATTATGGAGCTAAAGGTCTTGAAGATATCGAAAGCGACAGTCTTACTTCGTCCGTCTGGGCCAAGAAAGTCTTCGCATTTGGCCTTCAGTCAAAGCTTTCGTTTGATGTGACGCGCTCGTTAAACACGTATCAGGGAACGGATGCTATTGAAAGCAAGTTTAAGGACGACTACGGCACCGAGCATCACAATACCGGCACCATGACTCTTGCTTTCTCGCTGCCGCTCTTTAAATCATTTACGCAAGCCGTTCTTGCAAATAATATCCGCGCGGCTAAAGACACATACCGTCAGATGGAGTATGAGCTTGTTGATACCGTATGTCAGACGCTGCTTTCTGCCTCATCTGCTTATTGGTCATACCTTACGGCATACAACACCATGCAAAATCAGGAAGCAATGCAGCGTATCCTGGGAGAGCGCGCTGACAGCATGGACAGGCTGATTCAGACTGGGGTGCGGTCCCGGAATGACCTGCTCAGTATGCGGGTAAACCAGATTGAAAACGAACGCAACGTTGTCGCTTCCCGCATTGCCTTTGAGCAGGCCCGGCTTGTCCTTTTAGAGGCAATGGGCTGTGAAGACGCAACGCTTCCGGCTCCGGACTATACCTTACCGGCTTTTGATTTTGCAAAACTCGCGCTGCCTGCTGCGGATAAGCTTGATGACGCTTTTATATCTCGTGTGTGCAGTATACGCCCTGACATTCAGGCGCTTGAAAAGCAGCTTGCGGCAGCCGAAAGCGCCCTGCGTGCTGCAAGTGCAGGCTCCCGGCCTGATGCGGCGCTGAACTTTTCTGTCGGCGCTACGGGAGCTGTGTACGGGGACTCAGTAGACGACTACGTGCACTCGTTTGTAAAAAACGTGTCCGGCAACAACATTGCAGGCGGCTTATCCTTTTCTATGTCGCTTCCGAATAATGCCCACGCTGGCAGCACAGAAAATGCGCTGGCTTCCTGCCGTCAGGCAAAAATACTGCTTTCTCAGGCAAAGAACACGCTTTCACTGCAGCTTGCAAACACCCTTTCTAAGCTCCGCGAATATCACACGCAGGTGGTGCAGGCTAATGATGCGCTTTCACTGCAAAAACAGCTGTATGCCAACGAGCAGCGCCGCTTTGATTCCGGGCTTATCACAACTGATGATATGGCAAATCAGGATGCAAAGTACCTTGACGCACAGACCCAGTATTATAAAGTGATGATTACCTATCTGCAGGCTGTGCTGGAGTACAAATACTACACAGGTTCGCTGGTTGGCATAACGGCAGGCGATGAGCGGCTTCTCATAAAAGAAAACCTGTACCGCATAGAATAATCCCCTGTCAAAAGCGTGCCGCCACAGGTGAAAGCGCTGTGCTGGGGGGGGGGGGGCTCTGCCACTGCTGACAGGGTAAGGGTTAAGGTAGCACCAGAGGCTGCGCTTGTTTTGTCAACGCTGACAGAGCCATTTTCAATGTTGCTGTTGGATGAGCCGCCGGAAGCCTTTTTTCTCAGCTTCACAGGCGGCTACGCTTGAAACATTAATTTGCGTCTACCACCGTCCAGCCTGATGGAATACCGTCATCACCTGTACCCCAGTCCTCCATGCCGGCAGCCTTGGTGAAGGTTCCTGTGGCACCAACATCTTCCATCCACCATTCAGTACAGCTTTCCGCACTGATGTTTGTGGCAAGACAGGTGACAGAAGAGAGGTTACTGCAGCGGGTGAACATAGACCTGTAGCAGTTTTCTACCAGGGTGGTGGCAGGGAGCACAGGAGCTGCCGTCAAGCTAGTGCAGCTAGAGAACATATCGCTGTAACATTCCTCTGCAAGCGTGGTAGCAGGAAGCTCAGGAGCTGCTGTCAACGCTTCGCAGTTAGCGAACATACTTGAATAGCAGGATCTTGCAAGGATGGTGGCGGGAAGCTCAGGGGCTTCCGTCAGCGCTTCGCAGCTT
>JAILRG010000027.1 GCA_024698325.1 Treponema sp. | reverse complement strand
AAGAGATGCTTTTTTCATCATTCCACCTCCTCAATATAAATGGCGGCACAGCCGGCAGAATCTTCTGTGGTAGATGAGGCAACGCCGCCGAATGCGAGGCTTGCATGGCACAGGTAATAGCCTAAGTTTTCGTCATAGAAGCGGTACCAGCCGCTGTCTGTCTTTACAGTCGATGCACCTTTCTTAAAGCAGGCGTCTTTTCTGCCAGCAGTAATAAGACCCTCGCTGAGCGTGGCAACCTGAAGCTTGTAGTCATAGCCTACATTGCTCGTCCACAAATTGGTGCCGGTGTCCTGCGCCCTTCCGGTCGTATCAAGGAACATGTAGTAGCCGGTTGGCGTAAAGTCTGAGCCGCATGCTTCGAGGCTAAAGTAGTCCTCGTTTCCGCTTAAAGCCTCGTGAACAATCCAGTATTCATCCCCACCCGCTCCGCTTGTAATGGCGCCCACCGTGTAGCTGTCGCTTGTCGCGCGGGCAAGGTAGCGGCCGCTTGAATAGCCTGAAAGCAGGTGCCAGATTGTGAAGGCGGTGCCGGAAGCCTGCACGGAGGCAAGCTCTTCAGACCCGTTCATCGTATACACAGTTGCCGTATATGCTGTATCTGAGGTAAGGCCGGTGAACGTGGCTTTCTGGACGCCATGGGAAGCCGTTACGGTCTCGCCGTTTAAGACGACTTTGTATGAATAGGAATCGTTCGCAAAATCCGTCCAGGTGACGGTAAGCTTTAAGGAGCCTGCAGGGCTGACCTTGACGTCTGTCACCACCGGCGGAACAAACAGCGTTGAGGAGACAGCCTCGCTTTCCACAAGGTCAGCGTTAAGCTCGTACAATGCGGCTGTGTATGAGGCGCCCGCCACACATCCCTGCAGCGTGACAGCCTCTGTCGTGCCGTCTTTAATCAGGAACACGGCTGAGGCGTTTTCGCTCTCGCAGAAGACGGCACTTCCGTCGGCGTATGCGGCAGCCGAAGGAAGCGCAGAGCCGTCAGTGGCTGTAAGCACGAGTTTCTGGTATACGGCATCAGCAGAAGCCGTCCAGCCGAAGGTGACGGTATTGCCGGCCTTTTCTGTTACGCTGAAAGCAGTTGCCGCATCAGGCGCGGTAGTGTCAACCTCGCTGTTTGTTGTCACCGTGCCTGTCGTTACGCTGGTGGAGGCGTTTCCGCTTTCGTCATAGCTTGTGAGCGTACAGACATAGCCGGTTTGGGGAGAAAGCCCTGTTATCCAGACATGCTGTAAGCCAGCAGGCACTTCTACAGCCGCTTTCTGCGTGCTGTCGGCTGCCGCGGCCACGGAAACCTGTATATAGGCAAGGTCGCTGTCGTAATCGGCGGGATCTGTCCAAGAAAGGAACAGATTGCTGCCGTTCGGCGTTGCACTCACTGCGCTTACAGCAAGCGGCGGCGTGCTTTCCATTTCGCAGCGTACACTGCACTGAGCCGAGGCGCTTCCAGTTGAGCTTTGAGCCGTGATGACAGCGTTTCCGCTTCCGGCAAGCGTTACGGTAGCAGTAGTGCTGTCGGTGGCGCTTGCCGCTACAGTGGCGACCGATTCATCACTTGATGACCACAGAATCGTAGTATCCAGCGCAAAACTCGGCGTTACGGTAGCTGTAAGCGTTCCAGTCGTTTTTCCGCGGCTGCCGGTCAGGCTGATTGCATGGGAACTTAGCGCGATAGAAGAAACCTGAATGCCGGTGTCCTCTGTTGCGGTAAACGGATCTGCATCCTGTATGGTGCAGGCGCCAGAAAGCAAGGTAATCGCCGCGGCACACAAAAGGCCTACGCATTTTTTCATAGTTCTTCCCCCTTAGTTACCGCGTACGGTGCCTTTTTCGGCATCAATGATGATAGTGCTGTAGTCGCCAACGACCGGCACGTCCATTTGCAAAAATGTGCTGTTATTCCATTGAAGCGGAAGCCAGGTATAGGTGCTCTGGCTAAGGTCAGTTGAATTCCAGCCGTTACAGGCGACAATGTAGCTGGTGCCTTCTTCACCCTGAACGGCTATAAGCGAACCGAATTCGTAAGCAGTGGATGTATTGTCAAACGCTGTCAGACCGCTCCATTCGTCGTACAGGCTGTTGGACCACGCCCATTTTAAGCCCTTATAGGTGTAGTTTCCGCTTATAAAGTCGTGCCAGCTCGGGCGGTTGTCCGTTGAGTAGGCGTTTCCCGAAAGCGTGCCGTAGTCAGCGGCGAACAGGTAGTACACGCCTTTGTGCTTGAGCACGAAGGTGCGTCCAATGGCGCGGCTGTCGAAGCTGATATTGAAAATGTCTCCCCAGCTGTTCCAGTCCGTGCGTAAGCCAAGATAATCATCGGTCAGCGCGTAAACCATCAGTGCAGGCTCGTCTACCGAAAGGTCAGAAAGGCATTCGGAAACCACATAGGCCTCTCCATCTGAGTCAACAAAGATTGAGTTGACATATGCCCATGCGTTTATATTGAACGTGGTGTCGTGCAGGTGGAAATTACCGTACGGTGTGCTGCTGACAAATACCATGCAGCCCTTGCTCGTTCCTACCCACATGACGTACATTCCGGTTTTCTTGTTGTAGACGACTTGAGGCGCCCATACGTCGCAGTGATACAGCAGGTCGGTAGTCGTATTGGTGAGCACGTTATTCTTAAACGTCCATTTCACCAAATCCTCACTTTCGTAACATTTGACAGCTCGGAAACCGTTACCGTCTCCAATATCCTTTTCGTGACTGTAGTCAAGCCCGTACCAGTAATACGTACTGCCGCATTTAACGACAGTATCGTGCGCCTGAATGACATTTCCAGCCGTGTCTGTCCAAGCTTCTCCATTCTTACGCGTTTTTTCGACCGCGTATGAGGAAAAAAGAATCAAACTGGCGGCGCAAAACATCAGCAATGTCTTTTTCATCTGTAGCCTCTCCTTAAAATGCCGTCAGCAAAGCTTCAATTTCGCTTGCGGTAATGCGCGTTACCGTAGCTCCCACTGTTTTTACAGAGCTGTCGGAAGCGTCAAGCTTTGTGACGGACGACGTTTCTTCCCAGCTTGCCGGATTTGCAATATTCTGCGTCTTGTATGCCTTGTATGAACCGTTGTCGTTCACCTTGTTTACCAGCATAATCCATGTGCCGCTGGCAGCGCCGTCCACCAGCTGATAGACGCAGGGTTCTGATTCCAGAAGCGGCGTTTTCTGCGCACTTACGGAGCTTCCCCGGTTGATGTAATAGTCGCTCTTAGAGCCGGTTACAGAGTTTGACGTTCCCATAATGCTGAACTGCCCGTCGCCCCAAGAGCTGAGCTTTGCACACTGAATGTCACCGCCAAGAGGTGTCGTCAGGTAGTCGCGGCGGTTATCCCGCGCAAAAAGGTAATACGTGCCGCCACCTTTTACGACCAGCGCTTCTACAACATCATGCCCGGGTGAGAAAACCGTATGCTCGTCAAGGCTTTTTACGGTAAGGAAATCATAGGTTTGCGTCACATAGGTATGATTGACGCCGTCGTAATCATCGCCCGTCCAGTAGATGTCGTAGCAGAGGTCTGTCTTATTGTAGACTGCGCGCGGAGTCCATGCGTGTCGGGTTGCGCCGCTGGTGCCAGTGCCGCTGGTGACCTGCATCAGGTGCTCGTATTTCCAGGTAATCAAATCATCACTAAAAGCCACATAGATTTTATTTGACGGATTGTTACCGTAATCGGTGTCCTCATTCGCGCCGAAATCTGTATGCGCGCCGTCGGCCGTATAGTCTTCTGCAAGCAGGACAAAGCTTCCGTCGTTTTTGCGGAAGATGTACGGATTACGGATATGCCGGGAGCCGATAGTAGGCGTGAATACAGCCGTATTACTGTTGAGCGCCGTCCACACAAGGCCATCGGTACTGTAGGCAAGATGCAGCGCGTCGCTTGCCGTGCTTTCGGAGGTGCCGATGCCAGCCATAACCCAGCCGCTTGTGGCCATAACGCCCTCACTCCAGTCACTCGGGTCAACCAGTACGTCGTCGGCAAGCTTATCGCCGCAGCCTGTAGCGCACACTGTAAGCAGCGCCGCGGCAGAAAGTGCCAGTACATTTTTTCTATAGTTACACTGTTTCATTCTCTGCACGCTCCTATTCAAAATCCCATTCGTCGTCAGCTGTATTCACCGGAATGAACTGCCAGCGCTGACGGATTTTTGTTGCCGTATAATAGTCCCGGTATGTCTGCTCGCTTCCAACCCAGCCGGGATAGTAACCGTAGCTTGTCATCCACAGGATATTGCTGCCGTTCAGCTGAATGTTTTCAGCCTTGGTCGTCTTAAGCCAGGTAGAGACATACTGCTCTGTGGCGTAATTTTTCAACTTGTAATAATTTGAATCGTA
The DNA here is from genome assembly GCA_024698325.1 of Treponema sp. GTDB lineage: Bacteria > Spirochaetota > Spirochaetia > Treponematales > Treponemataceae > Treponema_D. The sequence goes on along the minus strand of JAILRG010000027.1, from coordinate 15,888 downwards.
CACTTCCAGCGTAAAGCTCTGTTTTTCATCGCCTGCATCGCGCGTCTGCATGGAGCAGGTTCCGTTCTCTCCGGTGCCGTTAGAAGCGATGGCATAGCCGGAATAGCGGTTCACCAGCATGTAGCCGTAGTTAGTCGGCACACAGCGGTACTGGTAGCGGTACTGCAGGCGGTAGCGTTTTGACGTGCCGCTTCCAGATGTCACTGAGCTTGGCTCCGTCGACGTCCAGCTGGCATTGGTGCCCGTGTAGCAGTATTCGAGGTTCGTCAGGTACTGGTCATTTGCGTTTTTAATGTAGAAATACTGCGGATAGCCGATTTCGCCATTAGCTACGTCTGGCACCAGCGCCTCGCTGAAAAAGGCATTGCAAAGCGGAACGGCAGGGCCACTTGAGTTGTACGTTGTGGTAAGCGTCGTGTCGTCAAACTCGATTTTCATCAGCACTTCTTCGTTGTCGTAGGTAGAGCTTCCGCCGTGTGCAGGACCCCAGCGGTCGCCGAGGTACAGCCAGGAAGTTTTATGGCTTGCGTTTGTTCCCGTCAGCTTAAAAATGTAAGCCGGCTGCGAGCGGTCTGAATGGCGGTCATTCGAAGAGTTAGAACTTGTGTCGTCATTATCGGAAAACACGCCGCCATAATACCAGGGGCCGCCGATGGCAGTGGAATAAAACCAGCGGCTTGGCGTCACGTTCCAGCCGTCGGTATCGCTTGTAACGCAGTAGTACACACCGTTTCTCTTGATGATACACGGCGCTTCTTTCTGGTTATACTTGAGCGCATCCTGACAGAGCCAGGATGTGTCCACGTCAAGGTAATCGTCGGTCAGCCGGTAAATATTGATGGCAGTGTTTTCGCTTGATGATGAAGCAAAATAGGCAGTACCGTCGTCATCTACGAACAGCGTACAGTCGCGGCTCATATAGCCGTATGGCAGGTCATCGTCAGAATAGTCGCCTGTGTAACCTGAATCATGTACATCAAGGGCAGGATCATCAAAAGGACGGAAGGTTTTGTAGTAGGTAAACTCGCCGTCAGGGCTGTCTCCATAGGCGACAAGGACGGAAGCGTAACCGTAGTTCCAGCCTGTGCCTTCGCGGTGCGCCCACAGGCAGTATTTTCCGGTTTTCTCGTTGTAGATGACTTTTGGACGCTCCAGGAAGAAACCGTCTGTCTCAAGCTCCACAGACACGCTTTCCGGCAGGATGTTTCCCCGGAATTCCCAGTTTACCATGTCTGTAGTGCGGTAACAGGAGACACCAAGCGCATTGCCACTTGAATAGCGGTACTCGCCGTACCAGTAGATATACGGACTAACGCTGTCAATCGTGCTGTAGTCAATATCATCACCATTTCTCTTGTGGCGCACTACCTGCAGCATACACCCGCCATTACCAAACAAGGTGTTGCCGTCAGTATCACTTAGCTGCACGCCAGAGCGCAAAATGCCTGCCTGGGTGCCGTTACCAGTTTTTTCACCCGCAACTGCCTCGTTGTTGAACAACGTACATGCGTTGAAAAAAAGCATAATCAGGGTCGTCAAAAAACAGACCGTCCTGCTCTTTTGAGGCAGCAATCCCTGCCCCGTTTTTACTGTTGCTAATCCTGTTTTGCTCATAATTCGAGTATAGCATGGGTCTTGAGAAATGCAAGAAAAATTTGAAAACGTTTTCATATTTTTTGAAAACGTTTTCTAAAATAACAATTTTTTAATTCCCTACTCTGTTAACCACGGCGCAAGTTCGCTTAAATCGTGAAGCACAGCGCAGGCGAGCTTTTTTATTTCTTCGGTAGGCGCAAGCTGGTCGGGAACCATCACACAGCGCATACCGGCAGCTACCGCCGAGCGCACGCCGTTAAAGCTGTCCTCCACGGCAAGGCAGGCTGCCGGCGGAAGCGCAAGAGAGGCGCAGGCGTTTATGTAGATGTCGGGGGCGGGTTTACTGTGCTGCACGCTGTCACCGCAGGTAAGCGTCTCAAAAAAATCAAGCAGGCCTGAAGCCTTTAACTGGCGGCGCACGGTAGCTTCGCGCGTACTGGAGGCAAGCGCAAGGCGGAAACCGGCTTTTTTCAGCGCTTCCAGACACTCCGAGGCATAGGGCATTTTGGAAAGCCCCTTCTCCGCTTCGACCACATGGAACAATTCGCTCGTGCGTGCATAGAAGCTGTCGGCATCAAAGTCTGCGCCGTAGGAAGCGCGGAGTATTGCCTTTGTGTCAGATACATTGGTGCCGATGCACTTTTTGTAGGTGTTGTAAATGTCGTCCAGTCCCATTTCAGAAGCCGCGCGATCCCAGCAGAGTACGCAGATGCTTTCGGAGTCAAGCAAAACGCCGTCCATGTCGAAGATGACGGCCTCAAGTGAACCATGTCCATTCATGCGCGCATTGTAGCAGAAACCACGACGGAACGTAAACCGCCGCCGCACGCAGATACCAGCAGCAGTATGACAGCGGCTGTCTGCCAGCGGCAGTAAAGCTTGACAGAATCTTATAAAATAGCTATAGTCGTCTTATCGGTTCAAAGAATTAAACCGTTAAACATATCCCTTACAATTTTTTAAGGAGAAACAACATGAAAAAGACAGCTCAGAAGCATATTCTAGTTCTGACAGCAGCCGCCCTTGTTAGCTCGGCCGCATTCGCGCAGGACGACTTTGGATTCGGATTCGACACCCCTGCATCAGATACCGCCACGCAGTCGACAGACGGATTCGGCGATTTCGGAGACTTTGGAGGCTCTTCAGGAAGCTCCGGCTCCGCAAGCCCGACTGTGACCATCAACGGAACGGTCGAAGCAAACGCACGCATGTACGTACGCAAAGGCGCCCCTGAGACCGATGCAGAAAATCCTGATTCAACCGTCTATGCAGACAGCCTCGACGACGTGCAGAAGTTCCCGACAGAAAGCGATCCGTCAGTCTCGCTCGACCTTGCCTACTCAGGCGCAAACACCGAGTTTGAAGGTACACTCGCCTTCTCAAAAAGCATTCTTGAAGACACTCCCGAGGATGTGCTTGAAGCCGTTACCGCGCGCCTGTACCTGGGAAACTGGCAGTTTGAGGCCGGCAAAATGAAGCTCGTCTGGGGAAAAGGTGACAAGCTGCATGTACTCGACAACTTTAACGCAAACGACTACACCGACTACATCATTCCGGACTACATCGACCGCCGCATCGCAGAACCTGCCTTCCGCGCTGTCTACAGCACCGCAAACGGCGTCAAAATTGAAGGCGTCTACACCCCGATGATGACCGCCGACCGTCTGGCTTCAAGCGGCGTCTGGAAGCCGGCGAAAATGACAACGCTTGAAAACTCAATTACAAGCATCGTAAAAAGCAATCTTGCTTACTATGCCGCAAACCAGAGCCTTACAGAGGCCAGTTTTGCACAAGCCTATGCAGCGTATTCAGCAGACCCCTCAAACACGACAGCCCAAACGGCTTTTGCAACTGCAAAAACAGCATACGCAACAGCAACAGAAAACTACCTCACCTACCTTTCATACTCAAACGAGCTTGCAAGCGACTCTTCCAGCCTGTATCCCGACACGCAGAAGCTTAAATACGGACAGGCAGGCTTGCGCACCACGTTCAGCATCGGCTCCGTCGACCTTGGCTTGAGCTACTACTACGGCCACTACAAGCAGCCGACTGCAAACCTCAAAAACTTTATCGCAACCACCGTTGCAGGTGACGATATAAAGGCTCTGCCGGAAATCGACTACGACCAGCTGCAGGTATTCGGCATTGAAGGCGCGACAATTCTCTTCGGAAGCCTGAACAGCCGCTTTGAGCTTGCCTACAACCTGACAAAAGACGTTGCAGGCGACGATCCGTGGGTAAAGAACAACTCAATTGCATGGGTCGCAGGCTTTGACAAGGATTTGCCGATTAATGAAGTGAACATCAACATTCAGACTCAGGGCTCATACATTCTGAATAACGGCAAAATCGATGACGACGAGCTGACAGGAAACGCAACTGTAGACGCCGCACTGCATGCAAAAGGTATCCACGGTGCTGAATACGACGCTGACGGCATCTACACGAACAACAAAATTGTCGTAGCCATTACCGACAGCTATAATCACGAGAAAATCAAGGTTGATCTGAAGGGCATCTACGGCATCGAGCGCAAGGATTTGATTGTCATGCCGACGCTGACAGTAAACCCGCACGACGACTTTACGCTGAACGTTTCGGGACTTGTAATCCACAGCTTCGACAAGGACAAGAGCGAATTTGCAGGCTGGCTCAACAACGACTTTGTCGAAATCAGCTGCAAGTATCAGTTCTAGGAAACTAATCCGACATCCATGTCGGATTAGTTTCCTGCCGAAGCTGCAAAGCAGCTTCGGTCGAGCATTTTTTCTAAGCGCCATCCGTGGCGCAAAGCATGAAACCGCCGTCCATGGCGACGCTTTATCCAGCCGAAGTTGCTACGCAGTTTCGGTCGTGCATCTTTGCGGCGCCATCCATGGCGCATTGCATGAAACCGACCTCCATGTCGGTTTTTGATTCAGCCGGAATTGCGCGAGCGCAATTCCGGTCGTGCTTTCCTTTTAGCACATCCATGCGCCAGACATAGCGCTGGGCATGGATGCATGCAGGGGCTGCTTCCAGCGGGAAGCAGCCCGTTTTTTTATTTACGGTGCTTTTTGTATTCCTCGGCGATAATCTGTAAGCCCCGCTCCACTTCCTCTGCCGGCCGGGAATAGTTTAAGCGCAGGCATTTTGTATAATGCGGATGGGTTTCAAAACGCGGCGTAGAGCCGTCATCACTGTTTCCGAAGAAGAAATATTCACCCGGCACCACGATAACGCCGCGCGCTTTAAGAATCTTGTAGAATTCTTTTGTCGGAACAGTCAGATCATTCATCAATAGCCACTGGAAAATAGAACCCTCGCTCTTATGCAGCGCATAATCCCCGCCCGAAAAATACTGGTGAATCCAGGAAGCAGCCTCGCGGGACTTTGCCTCATAGTACGGGCGCACGACGTCACCTGCAATCTGCACGAGCCGCCCGCTTTCAATAAGCGGACCTGCAAGCGCCTGACCGAGCGAGCCGGAAGCAAGCGCCACAATGGCATTCAGATTGGAAATTGCCGTAATCACTTCCTTGCGGGCAACAATTATGCCGGTACGAAGCGACGGAAGCCCTATCTTGCTCATGCTCATGCTCAAAATTACGTTCTCGTCCCAATACGGCGTCGCGTCCGTAAAGATAATATGCGGCCACGGAAGTCCGTAGGCATTATCAAGAAAAAGAGGAATGTCATAGCGGCGGGCAAGGGATGCAAGCCTGTGCAACTCTTCATCGGTAAGCACGTTTCCCGTAGGATTCGTCGGCCGACTTACTGCAAGGGCGCCTACGTCGTCGTGGCGGGAAAGATAGTTTTCCAAAAGCTCAAAGTTGACGTAATACTTGAAGGTATGGTCTGCTTCCAGCTTAAAATGCGAGGGAATGCTTACAAAAGCGCCCGGCTCCAGCGTCTGGTCGGCATATCCGATGTATTCAGGAACCAGCGGCAGCACGATTTTTTTGAAGCGCACATTTTTTCCCTGCGAGAAACGTCCTGAATACAGGTTAAACAGGTAGAAAAAAGCGCTCTGGCTGCCGTTCGTTACGGCTACGTTTTCTGCCGTAATGTTCCAGCCGTAGGTACGCGAAAGATACGAAGCGACCGTTTCCAGAAAGGCAGTGCGCCCCTGCGGAGCGTCATACCGGGCAATCAGGTCGTCAAATTCAGTGCCTTCAAGCATGATTTTCTGCATTTCAGCCCGATACAGGGCTGCCACCTCGGGAATCTGCGCCGGGTTTCCGCCGCCAAGCTGATAGCTCGGCATGCCTTCGGGAAGCGGTTTTCCCAAATCATCCATAAGCGTAAGAATACCGGACTCGCCGCACAGTTTAGTTCCAAAATCGCTGAATTCCGTAAATGACATTTTTTTTAATTATCCCCCTTACCTGCTGGCAGAACTATCGACAGGACTGCTGTCAGAAACCGCCGACGGCGAAACAAGCGCAGGCACTGCCCTATCATTGCGTTTTTTTGCGAACCGCACCGAAAGGCCACAGATTTCACCATGTGCCGTGCGCACGTCCACAACAGCTTTGCGGCTGTCAGTGTCGTCATCAGCAAGAATCAGAAGTGAAAGCGGGTCTTCAATTTCACGCTGAATCAGGCGGCGCATCGGACGGGCACCCATGCTCACATCGTAGCCGTGGTCCAGCAGATAGCTGCGGGCTTTAGGCTTAAGCGAGAGCGTAATGCTCTTTTCTTCGAGCCGGGACTCGAGTTCTGCAAGCTGAATGTCAAGGATTTTCGACACCTGCTCGCGGCTCAATGCGTTAAAGACGACAACGTCGTCAATGCGGTTCAAAAGCTCAGGACTCATAATGCGCTTCAGTTCTTCCATGGCGCTTGAGCGGATATCGCTGTAAGGAAGCAGGCCTTCGGTCTGAGCCGTAAAGCCGAGCCTGCGGTCAGCTGTAATTTCGCGGGCGCCGGCATTACTCGTCATAATGATGACTGTATTGCGGAAGTTTACGACATGGCCAAAATTGTCGGAAAGCTGTCCTTCTTCGAGAAGCTGCAGAAGCAGGTTAAAGATATCGGGATGTGCTTTTTCAATCTCGTCTAACAGCACGACGCTGTAAGGCTTCTGGCGCACTTTTTCTGTAAGCACGCCGCCTTCTTCGTAGCCGACATATCCCGGAGGCGCACCTACGAGCCGGCTTGCGTTGTGCTTTTCCATATAGTCGCTCATGTCAATGCGGATGAGCGCATCTTCAGTTCCGAACAGGAACTTTGCAAGTGATTTTGCAAGCTGCGTCTTTCCCACACCGGTGGGGCCTAAAAAGATGAATGAGCCTAAAGGTCGCTTGGTTGATGAGACACCGGCGCGGCTTCTGCGGATAGCGCTGGAAAGCAGGCGCACGGCTTCATCCTGACCGATAACAGAGCTGTGCAGCTCATCTTCCATGTGCAGGAGCTTTTTTGATTCATTTGAGTCGAGCTGCTCAAGCGGAATCCCGGTCATGCGGCTGATAATAACGCATATATCGTCGACGGTAACGCGCTTTACTTCGCCTCCGGCATTATTGCGCCAGTAGGTGCTGAACTCCTCAAGCTTCTGCTTCAGGTCGCGCACCTTGTCGCGCACTAAAGCTGCTTTTTCGTAATCCTGTTCCTGCACCAGTGCTGTTTTTTCTGCGCTCAGCGCCTCAATGCTTTTTTCAAGCTCGGCAAGCTGTGCAGGGCGCGTTTCTTCCTGAATTTTTTTCGCGCTGCCAGCCTCATCCAGAATATCAATCGCCTTATCGGGAAGGAAGCGCTCTGGGATATAGCGAATACTGAACTTTACGATTGCAGGGATAACATCATCGTCGTATACAACACCGTGGAATGCCTCGTACTGCTTTTTAAGGCCCTCAAGGATTGCCGTAGAATCCTGCACGTCAGGCTCGCCTACTTTTACCGTCTGGAAGCGGCGTTCAAGTGCACTGTCACGCTCAAAATAGCGGCGGTATTCCCGGAGCGTCGTGGCGCCGATTATCTGCACTTCACCGCGGCTCAGGGCCGGCTTCAGAATATTGCTGGCATCTCCCGTGCCCTCAGGCCCACCGGCGCCTATAATCGTGTGGATTTCATCAAGGAAGAGGATGATGTTTCCGTCTGCCTTAAGTTCGCTCATCATGCGCTTCATGCGCTCTTCAAATTCACCGCGGTATTTTGTTCCGGCTACCATCGCCACCAGATCGAGCGAAAGGATGCGCTTTTTAAGAAGATTCCGGGGAACGTTTCCGCTTGCTATGTGCTGGGCAAGTCCTTCCACGATGGCAGTCTTTCCAACTCCCGGCTCGCCTAACAGCACCGGATTATTTTTGGTGCGGCGGCTTAGAATCTGAATGACGCGCTGAATCTCACTGTTCCGCCCGACAACCGGGTCGAGCTTTCCTTCGCGCGAAAGCTGCGTAAGGTCGCGGCTAAATTCAGAAAGAAAGGTCTTCTGCTGCTTTGCCTGCTTCTGCTGGTTCTGGGACGGAGATGCCTGCTGATTTCCCTGCGCGGAAGACGGCTCTCCGTTTTCTGTTACCAGCTGCATCTGCTGCTGCAGGGAATAGATTTCTTTTCTTACGACGTCAAGAGAAAGGCCTGCGCGCTCAAAAAAACGGGCCGTGGGGCTGCTTTCTTCGCGAAGGGCTGCAACAAGCAGGTGCTCGGTTCCCACATAGTCATTACGTAGCGTGCGGCTTTCGACCGTTGCCATATCAAGCATCGTGCGCATGCGGCGGGAAGGCGGAATCTCGCTAAAGTCCACGAAGGTCGTGCGGGGCGCGGGAAGGCTCTGCTCAAGGGCAAGCTGAAAGGCAAGCACGTTTATGTGCAGATTCTGTAGCACAAGATAGCCGATGCCTTCTGCGCTTTTTAAGAGCGCAAGCAGCACATGCTCCGGAATCAGCTCGACGGCGCCGCATTTACGGGCCTCGTCCTGTGCAAGGGCAACAATAAGGCGCTGAGCGCGTGGTGAAAGTCCCTTCATTCTATCTATTCTCCTTTGCAGCGAGTCTGCTCAAAAGCTTCCTGCAGTATCAGCGCACGAAGGCGCTCCGTCTTGCGCCGGTCATCAGCGACAATATCTTTTGAAAAATTGAACCGGCCGTTTTTAAGGACAAACTGCAGGTGCCCTTCCTGTATGCGGTACAACAGCGCATGCAGGGTGGTATATCCGATACCAGTGATAAATCCGGTATCTTTTCCCCATTTTATATGCGAAATGATGTCGACAGCTTCTCGAAGCGGCATAAGAAGCGCAAAGCGGGCCTTTGCATACGCGCGGTACACTGCATCAAGAATCTGCGTCGGGTGATTTTTTGCCACTTCCTGGCGTGCGGCGCGTTCATGCGAAATAAGGTACTCGCAGGCCCCTTTTACAGCGGCAATCTGATCAAGCTCGTTTCCGCTCTGCGCATATTTTCCAGAAACCTGATAATAACAGCCGAGCGAAGCGCCGGAATCAAAGCCAACGCCAAAGCTCGCCCTTACATCCACGCCTTTTTCAGCAAGCGTTTCCGCACATTCAGGGATGCGACCTGCAAACGAAAGCGAAGGAAGGTGCAGCCGTACATTCAGGCTCATGCCGCTCCCGCAGTCTTGAAGCGATGAGGTTAAAAATCCGTAATCGTAGCTTGCGGCAAACTGCAGCGTCTGCTGAAGCTCGCCGTCGAGGAACCGGCAGTCGTCAAAGGCTGCGCCGCAGCTTAAACCGGGCGCAAAGGCAATGATATGCACATGGTCGCTGTCGTTAACCGTGCAGGAAAGCTTTCCGTCATTGCGCATGATAACACCGCCGGAGGGCGCTTTTAACGTCGCGTCCGTAATAACGCCGCGCTCAGAAAGAATCTTCGCTCCAAGGCTGTCGAGGGCAGACACCGGAAGCGCCTGAAAGCTGTCCGCCTGCGAACTGTGCGCCACAGAATCAAATACAAGCGTCTGCACCTGGGACGCGTCATCCGCGCGGAACCGGCCCGGAAACGGATAGTTTGCAAGGTTTCTGGCAAAGCGGACCCGCGTTGCGATGGCTACATCATTTTCCGGCCCGGCAAAGGCATACCAGGCGTCGCCGGAAGCGGGAGTTTGAGAAGCATTTTCTTTTTTATGCATCGCCGTCTCCTGTCCCGTCGGTTGCATCGCCACCGGAAACCGGCTGTTTTTCAAGCGCCTTAAGGTAATCGCGGTACACAGCCGCCTTTTCATAATCTTCTTTTCGCAGAGAATCCTCAAGCTTTGCCTGAATCATAATGCGGTCGGTCAGCACGCTCTTAAATTTCGAAAGCCGGCGCGGCATGGAGCCGGTATAGGTGCCCTGCACGCCCTTCTGTTTCAAAAGCTCCTGAACTTCAGTCTTGAAGACGGCATAACACTCGGGGCAGCCCAGCTGATTTGTACGTTTAATGCTTAAAAGGCTTGTGCCACAAACCGGGCAGACGCGCTTATCCTGCTCAGACGCTTTCTGGGAAATGCGGGCAAGCTCTGCAAAAAGCCCGCCGATGTTTTTTTCCAGCGAGCGCGGGTCTGCAGTAACGCCCCGCTCAAGGGCACATTCCATGCAGATATTGAGCGCACGCCGTGCAGACGGCCCGGACTGCTCTATAAAAAACACGGCTTCGCGCTCGTGGCAAAAATCACATATCATACAAACACCTCGTATGCCCGACCGCTACAGCTTTCTGAGCGTATCGATGGGCTTTTCCCGGCCGGCTTTAATTGCCGGAAGAGCGCTCACCGCAAGCGAAAGCACCAGCGTTCCCACGCTGATAATCACCAGCTGGGTAAGGGGGAGCGAAAGCGGAATGTTCTGAAGATAAAAGGCAGGATCCAAAAGATGAACCGCCGTAAAATCCCCTCCGCCTCCTGTCCTTAAAAGATACACAAATCTTGCAAAAAGGTTTACTACTTTTTCAATAAAACTGATAATTTTGTTGATATTTACAGCGCACAAAAGGCCGAGCGGAAGCCCGGTAAGCACGCCGATGCCGCCGGCAACCATGCCTGTCACCAAAAACGAAATAGTAATGCCACCGTTAGAAGCGCCCAGGCTTTTTAATATGGCTATTTCGCGGCGCCGCTCCATGACAAGCATAACAAGCGCACTTGAAATATTCACCGAAGCCACCAGCAGGATTAGAAGCATGATAAAAAGCAGCATAATCTGCGTCGAGGAAAAGTTTTCGTACTGCGCCGTATTCAGCTCGCTCCAGAGTTTTGCATGTGAGGAAGCTGGAAGCAGTGCCTCTACTCTGTGCTTTATCACCGGAAGCTCCGGAGAGAAGGCATCGCGGGTTTCGACGCAGATTTTCGTTTCCGCGGTGGCAGTAGAGAGAATGGAAAAGCCTGTTTCCAAAGGGATAAACACCCAAAGCGCATCCAGCTCCTGATAGCCGGAAGACACAACGGCGCTTACCTTGAACGGCGTAAGCTTTGGAAGCGTTTTTCCGCCGGCGCCCTGCCGTGTAGTAATCAGACGAAACGTGCTTCCCGCATGCAAATCAAGCATTTCGGCAAGCTTTTTTCCCACGATAGCGCTGCGGGCCTCGCTTAAATCCGGCACGCCCTCTTCAACCTGAAACAGCGACGCATAAGCCGGGTTTCTTTCAAACAGGGTGCTTTCCACAGCACGCACGGTTGCGCCGGTGCGCCCCTTCGCCGAAGAAGCAAGCGACACGCATTCAAGCTGCGGATAGGTACGCACGACGCCCTCGACACCTGCAATACGCTCTGCCAGCACGGATAGCGCATCAAGCGACGAAGCCTCCTCAGTCTGGGAAGAGAGTATGCAGGATATGTCTGAGGAAGAAAGCCCTATCATGCGGCTTGTAATTCCCTGAATCATGCCGTTAGAGACAGAAAGCACCATCACCAGCGGAATCAGGCTTATGCCGATGCAGGCGCAGGCGCCCACGAGGCTCTTACGGGCATTCGATTTTTTTCCAGTGCGCGGAAAGATAAGCCTTGAGGCAAACAAAAGCGAAGCGCGGGTTTTCATCAGCGACTCCTACAGCTCTTCCAGCGGGCGCTGTACCAGGGCGCCATCCTGAATCGCATAGCAGGCGCTGCCTTTGCGGGCAAGCTGCATGTCGTGCGTAACAAGCACCAGCGTCTTCTGATACTTATCTGCCATAGAAAACAAAAGATCGCCAATCATAACAGCATTAGCCGGGTCAAGGTTTCCGGTAGGCTCATCTGCCAGAATCAGGCTCGGGTCATTCACCAGTGAGCGGGCGACAGCAACGCGCTGTCTTTCGCCGCCAGAAAGCTCTGAGGGCAGGTGTGAAAGGCGGCTTTCAAGCCCGACATCGCACAAAAGCGCACGGGCGCGCTCCATCGCCTGCTTTTTGGGAACGCCCGCCATGTACGCCGGCAAAAATACATTTTCAAGCGCGGTAAAATCCTTCAAAAGATAGTGGAACTGAAAAATAAGCCCCAGAAAGCGCGACCGGTAATCAGACAAGGCTTCTTCAGAAAGAGAAGTCACCTCATACTGACCGGCGCGCACCGTGCCACGCGTTGCCGTATCAAGGCCGCCGATAATATTCAAAAAAGTGCTTTTTCCGCTGCCGCTTTCGCCGACAATAACAGCTTTAGCGCCCTTTTCTACCGACAGGTCAAGGCTACGCAGAATCGTAAGCGTCTCGCTTGTACTTGTGTATGTTTTTTCCAGGCCGGAAACAGAAAGCAGAATCTCACTCATCCCGCAGAACCTCCGCAACAGTCATAGTAAGCACGCTGCGGCTCGAAAGCCATGACGCAAGCAGTGCAGAAAAAATACCAAAAACGGTAATCACCAGCACTTCACCGGGGAAAATCCTGGGCGGAATGTGGGCATAAATCATATACATCGGGTTTTCGCGCACATACATGGCGGTCTCGGGCGAAATCAGCATTGCCACGAACACCTGCACCCAGTACACGATGCGCGACATCAGGGAAAACACCGTAGACATCTGCACGCTCAGCAAAAGTCCCAGCACAAGCCCGGGGACAGCACCAAGCACACCGATTAAAAAGCCCTGCATGATAAAGATAAGCTGCGTGGCGTCCCGCCGCGCGCCAAAGGCGGACAGAACCGAAATCTCTTCCCGCCGCTCATACACCATACGACGCATGCCGTTAAAGATATTGATGCCAACGACCACAAAAATCAGGAACACCAGCAGCATGAGCATGTTTTTTTCTACACGGAGCGCGCCGAAGAACGAACGGTTATAGCTTTTATATGATTCAGCCTGCACAAACGGATACGCTTTTTCCAGCCTGGAGATAACCCGGCTGTCAGCAGAAGGAGACGCAAGCTTCACGCCGAAGTACATGACGGCATCCTCGCCAAAATACTTTTCGCCGTCAGAAAGCGAGATAAAGGCATAGGAAGCGTTGATGTCGTTGTAGCCGGTGTAAAAAAGCCCTGTCACCCGGAATGTACGGTCAGAAGAAAGCAGCTCTACGTCATTTCCGCCGGAAAGCGCATACAGGTTTACCGTGCTTCCAACACGGACATGCAGATTATAGGCAAGGTCGCTTCCCAGCACAATCGTATTCGGCTCGCTTACATCAAACACGCCTGAATACACATGCAGTTCCTTTGCAAAGCCCGCATCCAGCGAAAGCTGATTCTGCGGCACCGCGCGGATAAGGGCTGCTGACTCCGCGCCATCCCTGCCGTTCACGAGCGCCTGCGCCTCGTAAAAAGGATGCACCGAAGTCACGTCGCGGTCAGAAAGACAGTACTGAAGCACGTCAGCCCGGGAAACAGGCTCTCCGTCTGGAAGCGCCCCCTCCAGATTATGCAGGCGTATGTGATACGAGCTTACTTCCATGATGGCGTCAATAAAGCTCCGCTGAAAACCGTTCATTACGCTTATTACGGTAATGAGCGTCATAACGCCGAAACAGATGCCGAGCGATGCTAAAAATGAAGTAACGGCAGAGCGGCCCTTACGGTCCACGCGCGAAAACCGGCGGGAAACAAACAGTACCCAGCGCAGAGAATGTATCTTATCAGTTTGCAAACGTCCTCCTCCGCTGTTCTACACCATTTAAAAGGATTATCTCCAGCGTCTTCATGTGATCTTCCCAGCGGGTCTGCACCGAAAATCCACCGTCAAAAAACAGCGTTTCCGTATATACCAGCGGGCTTTCGTATTCTGTCTGTATGCGCATAGTATCATCTTCATAATAGGCAGTGTCAGGCTTTGCCTCCCCGCCCTTGCCGTCCCATGCATAGGTATGGCGCACGGTGCGGCTTTTTTCTGTCATGCGCTTTTTTTCATCAAAAGACCGCGTCCAGAATATCGTATGTTCAGCCACCAGCCGGTTCTGCTCATCATATGCGTATACCGTTTTCTTGTCCAGAAACTCCTTTTCCAGCGGCTCTTTTTCCGTATGGAAGGATGAAAGCTGGACTGGAAGCGCATGTTCGTCATATTCGGTAACCGTGCGCGTCTTGGAAGATTCATCCAAAAGCTCTGTTTCCAGAATCCGGTTTGACTCATCCCTGTAGCGGATGTTTTTTACTGTCAGCCGCTGCAAAGAGGCGGCGTCTTTTCCCAGCGAAAACGTTTCCTTCCGCACAAGCCTGAAAGCATCATCATAAGAGCGCCGGACGATTTTTTTTCCGTCACTGTCAGTAAGCTGAACCGTTCCGTCCTGCACCATGGACGCAAAATCCTCTTTTCCAAACGTAAAGCGGCGCAGGCTGTCGTCAGAACTGGTATAATACAGCTCGACATCATCGTCAGAAACCGGCTCCTCCACATAAGCGCCGCCGTCAGTATTATCCAGAAGCGTAAGCAAGTCCGGTTCGGCCAGCTCCTCATCAGAAGCCTTTGCCTCCGGCTCTGCGTTCAGCAAAAGGAGCGCGCTGTCAGTCCAGTCAACCAGCGAGGGCGGTATGCAGTCTTCCGCGCAAAAAGAGCTTTCTATAACGCCGGCTTTCCCCGGCACAAAGACATCGCACAAAAGAACGGGCCGCGGACCAGTCCAGAGCGGCCGGGTACACAAAAATGAGCCGCGGCCGGAAATCTCGCGTAAGGAGCGCGCCTGCGGCAGGGCGGAAAAACCAGTGCGGGAACAGCGGGTAATCTCGTAAAAAAATGAAGCGAGGGAAGATTCTGCTGCAGGCTTCCGGTCTTCCTGCGCTGACAGCAGAAAAACCGGCACCAAAAGCAGCAGCACTATCCGAAAAGCGCGCCGCACCTGAGTCACCGCTTACCTGCCCAAAAACTCGTCAGTGTAGGATTCTGCATCAAAGGGCTGTATGTCGTCGTAGCCTTCGCCTGTGCAGACAAAGGCAACCGGAAGCCCCATCTCACGCCCGATGGAGAAAGCCACCCCGCCTCTCGCTGTAGAATCATACTTTGTAAGGACGACGCCGTCCACGCCGACAGCCTCGTGGAATACTTCTGCCTGCCGGACTGCATTCTGCCCGGTCGTGGCATCAATCACCAGAAGCTTTTTATAACAGCCGGCATCAGCTTTCTGCGCTGCAATCCGGTCGATTTTCTGCAATTCGCGTACAAGGTTTTCTTTGTTGTGCAGGCGCCCCGCCGTATCTGCGATGACAAGCGCACCGCCCTGAGCTTTTGCAGCGCTGGCAGCGTCAAACACGACTGCCGACGGGTCCCCGCCATGCTGATGGCTTACGACGCGCACGCCAAGCCGCGAACCGTGCATTTCAAGCTGTTCCTCGGCTGCAGCACGGAACGTATCGGCAGCTGCCATAAGGACGGGCTTTCCCTGCTGTGTATAATAGCGGGCAAGCTTAGCGGCAGTCGTGGTTTTTCCGACGCCGTTTACGCCGAGCATCATAAAGATGCTGACTTTCTCCGGCTCCGGCTCAAAGCGGATTTCTTTTGCATACGAACGGAGCATGGATTTAAGCTCGGCAACAACAGCCGCTTCCTCGCGGATATGCTTTTCGCGGCAGGTTTTTGCCAGCGCATCTGTCATCTCAAAGGCAATTTTTGCACCAATGTCGCCCTCTACAAGCGCATCGGTCAGTTCATCAAAGAAATCATCATCCGTTGACTTTCCGCCAAACAGATTCTTCAGTTTTTCTGCGAAAGAAATTTTTCCCATGTTTATTCCTGTACCTGTCCTGCTTTTTGAACACTATTTTTTTTATCGACAGAGGCCGAAGCCGGAAGCACATCGTTTGCCGCCCTGAGATACCGGAACAGCTCAAAGAGCGTCCAGACACCACAGACTGCGGTTACACCCAAAGAAATGTACATTTTGTTCTGCCAGCTGACGGCATCTTCATACTCTGCCCGTCCCATGGAATACGCATTGTTTACCGCCGTAAAATTACCTACGAAATAGAATGTAACG
>JAILRG010000039.1 GCA_024698325.1 Treponema sp. | reverse complement strand
TTCTTTCCAGAATCTTAGATCCGTAATGCTTTGTTTTGTGCTCAAGTATTATTTGCATTTTTAAATCATAAGAATATTTGGACATAAAAAATGCACCTCCAAAATTGAACTTTATTTATCCAACTTTAGGGGTGCACTTCAGCATGGTGCCCGCTTTTTTTTGTACTGTTACAGCTCTGTGATAAGCGCGCCGCTTTTTTTATCCCTCTGAGCGGTGTCTTTAGGCGGGCGCACCGTTACGAAATCGCCGCTTTTTGGCTGGAGGTGGTGCCTGTCAAGCGCGAGGAGCAGTCCCAGTTCGCAGCAGGCATAGTAGCCGGTCGTGTGCATTGCCGGCAGGTGAATGATGTCTGAGGTAATGCGCACTGGCAGGCTTCCGCCGGTCCATGCCGCTTTTTGCAGCTGGCGTGCGCCCTCTGCAAGCTGTTTTGCCGCACTTGTATTTGAAGAAAGCACAAAGCTTAAGGTTGCGCGGTCTTTGGGAAGCCCCGCTTTTTCGGAAAGCTTTTTGAGGGCAGCCGGCGCATCTTCGGTAGAGAAGGCAAAATTACACCACTTTCCGCTTCGCCTTCCGTTCTGCATCGTGTGCAGGCCGTTCATCGGGCATTCTCCTGAGTGCGGGCAGGGGGATAGCGGCGCGAAATCTTTTCTAAGGAGTGCGTCCCTCATAAGCGAGACAAAGCGTGCAGACTTAGGGTCGCCCGGCTCTATTAAAAGCAGGCTTGATCCGTCCGCCTTTGCATATTGTAAAATCTCGCGGGTGTATTTTTTTGCAAGAAAATCCGGCGGCATGTCGCTTGTCTGGATGATTTCGTTAAACACGTTTGCACTTGTGATGAGCGCGGCTTTTTCCCGAATCTGCACGTTGTCGCCGAGTGCGCCGCGTACGCGTACGATGTGCCACGGTTCTGTCTCTGGCTCTGCAGTGCGCGCCGCAACAGCGAGAAACAGCTCTTCGCCAGCTTGAAGCGCGGTCTGCGATGTGTCCATGCAGTACACGGTCAGCTGCTTTTTCCTAAGCTCGGGGCGGCTGAGCCACAGCGCAACCGGTACGGTAAGCGGGCCGCTTCCAATGTCGAGTATTGCATCTCCGTCGGAAAGGTCAAACGCTTCCTTGGGAAGTGAAGAAAAAAGGCGTGTCAGACGCACTAGGTTCCACCACATAAAATAGCTTATATATGCGCTTACCGCCCCGGCATCGTTCATGTACCCTACACGGCGGCTTGCGCGGTCATCGGTTAGCGTATGAGAAAGCGCCTTAATGGTGCCGGCGAGCAGTGCCTGCTGTTTTCCGCTCATGGTACGGACGCCAGAGGCAATCTGATCAAATTTTTCAAGCACTTCGCGAGCATCTTTTGGAACGGCTTCGAGCGGAAAAAGTCCCTTAATCTGTGCAGAGGGGCGCCTTGCAGGAGTTGCAGCTTTTGCCGGCCGTGCGTGTACGGTTTCAGCGTCCTGGCGTCTTGTTTCATTGCGCCTCGCTTCATCCTGCTTTTTGCTTTCTTTTGCTTTTTTTTCAGTGCGGGGTCTTTTCTTTCCAGCCGCCTTTTCGTACCACGGCTGTTCTGTTTCGTTTTTCATAGGGAGAGTCCTCTATTGCTTTTGCCGGCTGATTATTTTCTGCTGCGATACTTCCGCACGGTCATGTACAGCTCAGTTAAGTTTGAGCGCAGCTCGCGGATTGCGTCGAGCGCTTTTGCGTTGCGGTCGTAGCCGGTCATCTCGGAAAGCAGTTGCGCACGGGCGCCTTCAAGCGTGTAGCGTTTTTCCTGAATCAGGTATTTCAGGCGTAGAATCAGGTCGATGTCGCGGTCTGTGTAGACACGCCGCCCGCCGATATCCTTTCTTGGCGCAAGGCCGGGAATGTTTTCTTCCCAGTAGCGCAGGATGTTTTGGCGTACGCCGGTCAGTTCCTCTGCCTCTCCGATTGAATACGCTGCCACGCGCTGCCTCCTTGCCTGTTATTCCGTTACCTTGTCTTTATTGCGCTGTTCCCAGCGTGTGCGGCTTGCCTTTAGCTCAAGGAAGACTGGAATCTGGTCAAAGCCTAAATCCTCGCGGATGCGGTTTTTCAGGTATGACACATAGCTCTCCGGCACGTTATCGGGCGAGGTCGCAAAAATCACGAAGGAAACAGGATTGGTGCCGGTCTGTGTCATATAGCGGATCTTAAAGTGAATCGCCTTGCTTGCGGGCGGCGGATACCGGAAGAGCCAGTCTTTTAGCGCTTCGTTCAGTGATGAAGTGCCGAGTTTTCTGTTCAGCTGACCATAGAGCGTCAGCGCAGTGTTCAGCAAATCTTTGATTCCTTCGCCTTTAAGGGCTGACAGGGGCAGAATCGGTGCGTAGTTCATATGTCCGAACATAATTTTGATGTATTCAACGGTCTTTCTGAGCGTGGCGCGGCTCTGATCCTGCGTGTCCCATTTGTTCAAGACAAAGATGATGCCGCGTCCGCGTTCATAGGCAAGAGAGCAGATTTTTTTATCCTGCTCGGCTAATCCTTCCTGCGCATCAATCATCAAAAAGACGATGTCACAGTTGTCAAGCGTTTTAATGGCGCGGTTTACTGAGTAATACTCAACGTCATTTTTTACTTTTGCCTTGCGCCGGATGCCTGCTGTGTCTACAACCTCAAACTTGCGGCCTGCATATGTAAATTCGCCTTCTACAACGTCTCGCGTCGTACCTGCATAGTCGCTTACGATTGATTTATCTGAATGAGTCAGCCGGTTTGAAAGCGTTGATTTACCGGTGTTCGGCTTACCAAGGATTGCAATGCGCACAGGGGTTCCCGGATCGTCGCTTTCTACGACTTTGGAAAAATCCAGGCGCTCTACAAGCGCTTTCTGCAGCTCCGGCACATGGTCACCATGCTGCGCGCTGATAAAAAACAGCTTTTCAAAGCCAAACTGCGCGTAGTTCCAGGCGACAGATTCGTTTTTTCCGCCTTCGCATTTGTTTACAGCGGCAATCACCTTGTTCCAGTAGGGGCGCAGGTGGGCGATAAAGTCCTCGTCTTCGCCGGTAATCGTACCTGCTTCCAGCACCAGCAGAATCACATCGGCGCGTTTTAGCTGTCGCAGCGTGCGTTCCACTACAAGTTCGTCCATGACGGCTTCCATGGTGCCGATGTCACGATCGAGCTTAAAGCCGCCGGTATCCATAAGGCGTACGGGCTTACCTGCGATAAATGCATTTGATTCAACGGGGTCGCGGGTAACGCCGGGCGTGGGGTCAACGATGGCAAGGCGCTTTCCGACAAAATTGTTAAAAAGCGTGCTTTTGCCTACGTTCGGCCGGCCAGCGATGACAATGAGCGGCGTATTTGCGTAGCTTTTATCCGGCGAAAACCCGTCACTGGCAGCAGCTGATGCTGTTTCTGCCGCTGGTTCTTGCCCGGCGTCGGTGTCGCCAGAAAGGTCTGTATAAGAATCTTGCACGGAAAATTCGCTGCTTGTTTCGACGGCGACGTCCTTTTTAGGCTTTGGTTTTGAAAAGTCTGGCTTATTCTTGCGGGATTTTTTCATGTTTGTTCCTTGTTTGTAGCTTGTGGTTATTCCGGCTGAATGGCAATCTGCGAAACCGCTTCCAAATCGCTGATGGTGTACTGAGAAAGCAGTTCCTTTACGCCGGAAATCAATGTAGGGCTCATGCTCAGTTTACGGATGCCTAGCCCTGCCAGCACCATAACGGTGTTTTTCCGGCTTGCCATTTCTCCACATACAGAGACGGGCAGGCCGAATTTTGTTCCGTATTGAATTGTTGTCTGTATAAGGCGAAGGACGGCGAGGTGCGTTTCGTCATACATTGGTGCGACCTCGATGTTTTCGCGGTCAACGCCGATAGTGTACTGTGTTAAGTCGTTAGTACCGATGGAAAAGAAGCTGCAGACCTTTGCAAGGCAGTCCACGGTGATAGCCGCTGCGGCAGTTTCGACCATAATGCCGATTGGCACATCTGGATTGAATGGAATGCCGTCTTCTGCAAGCTCTTTTCGGACAGATTCGGCAATATGAAGCACCTGCTTAACCTGCGCTACGCTGGTTATAAGCGGCAGCATAATGCTTAAGTTCCCGTAAATGCTTGCCCGGTACAATGCCCTGAGCTGGGTTTTTAATTGCGAGGGGTAGTGCAGGCTTAATCTGATGGCGCGAAGTCCCAGCAGCGGGTTTTTTTCCGCATTCAGCGGTACGCTTGATAAGCGAATCAGTTTGTCTCCGCCTGCATCCAGAGTGCGGATAGTAACCGGTTTTCCCTGCATTATCTCCAGAACATCTTTGTAAGCCTTGAATTGGGCCTCTTCGCTAAAAGCGGCGTCCGAAGCATGGGATGCGTTTATCGGCGCGGCGCTGTTGTTGCTCATAAACAGGAACTCGGTACGGAACAGTCCGATGCCGTCAGCACCTTCTGCCATGGCAATTTTGGCTTCTTCGACAGTACCGATGTTTGCCATAAGCGTAAAACGAATGCCGTCTTTTGTCTGGGCCGGTTTTTCCCGGTATTCAGCAAGCTTTTGGCGCTGCTCTTCGTATTCAGCAATTTTTTTTGTGTAATCGTCGAGAGTTGTCTTATCAGGATTGAGAATCAACTCTCCGCGGACGCCGTCGACGATGGCCGTTTGGCCGGATTTCGCATGTTCAGTGATGCGGTGTAAGTCAAAAACGGCCGGAATGCCGAAGTTTCGTGCCAGAATACCGACGTGACTAGAAACGCCGCCTTCTATAAGGGCAAGTCCTGCAATTTTCCGTTTCGAAAGAATGATTGTGTCGCTTGGACTCATCGCCCGTGCAACAATTACGGCTCCATCAGGTACGCTTTCGATATCAAAGGGATGATAATCGAGCAGTTCGTTCAAAACTCTGCCGAAAATATCACAGATGTCCTGAGCGCGCTCTGCGAGATACTCGTTTCCGCTGCTTCGGAGTTTGTCGGCGTATTCTTCTGTCTTTTGATTCAGTACGAACTCAACCGGCATATCACAGCCTTCGAATGTGCGCTGCACGTCTGCGATAAATTCCGGATCGTTGAGCATTAAAAAGTATGTCTCGAAGATTTCAGACTGGACTTTGTTTCCTTTTGCGGCATCAAGCTGCTTTGCAACCTGGGTAGACACTTTTTGCAGGGCTGTCTGAAAACGTCCCCATTGAGATTCATGCTCGATGTTTTTTATAGGTGTGTCTGGAATAATGCGTTTGCTTACCTCAGGGATAACAAATGCAGATCCGATTCCTATTCCGTCTGATGCGGAAATGCCCAGAAAAATATCCATTTTTGCTATAGTACCACATGACTGTCAGACGGTCAAACACCATCTTCATTTGCAATAAAAAAGAGCCAAGATAATCTACGGCACAGCGCCCACTGCATACCGTTGCTGCCTTCCGGCTCTGGCGGAGTTTTGCAGGAGCTACTTGCATAGCATCTTGGCTCATCTCGGAAAGAGGGGGATTCGAACCCCCGGTAGCTTGTGGGCTACACACGCTTTCCAAGCGTGCACCTTAAACCACTCGGACATCTTTCCAAAGAAAAAATAAAATGTAACGGGATTTCTGAAACTGCTGAATAATCTGGTACCGGAAAGAGGGGGATTCGAACCCCCGATACCATGTGACTGGTATAACGGTTTTCGAGACCGCCCGATTCGACCGCTCTCGCATCTTTCCAGAAGAAAAATGCAAGCAGGCTCAAAAACCTGTACGAGACTGACACGATTCGAACGTGCGACCCCCACCTCCGCAGGGTGGTGCTCTAATCCAGCTGAGCTACAGTCTCAGATTAAAAATCTTATTCACCAAAAGAATGTTTTGCTGAATAAATCGGAAGCGACAGGAGTTGAACCTGCCCGGCTCTTAGGGAGACCGACGGATTAGCAATCCGTTGTATTACCGCTCTACCACGCTTCCAGTAGCGGAGCGAGAGGGATTTGAACCCCCGATACCTTGCGGTATAACGGTTTTCAAGACCGCCGCGTTCGACCTCTCTGCCATCGCTCCATGTCGTTGATGACGAGATGTAATATAACTTATTTCGCACTTTTTTGTCAAGTAATTTAGTAAGAACTTTTAGTGGAATTCTTGTTTTACTGTGGATAAAACGCTACACTTTTTTTCATGGATACTACTGGATATACTCCTGACGAGCCGATAGCTGCCATTGCAACGGCTCTTGCCCCGGGCGCTCTCGGTATTGTGCGTTGTTCCGGAAAAGGCAGCATAGAATTGCTTTCTAACGTTTTTTCCAGGCCCGAAGCGCTTCGTAAGGCTGGTGGAAATTCACTCGTCTATGGCTGGCTGCAGGAAAGTGCGGGTTGCGCACCTCAGAAAGAGCAGCGTACGGAATCCCCCCGGCGAATTGATGAAGTCATGGTTGGTGTATACCGTTCTCCGAAGAGCTTTACTGGTGAAGATATGGTGGAAATCAGCTGTCATGGCGGAGTAGCGGTCGTCAATGCAGTGTATCATCTGCTTCTGGCAAATGGCTTCCGTCCGGCCGAGCGTGGTGAGTTTACATTCCGTGCGTATATCAATGGAAAAACTGATTTGACACGGGCAGAAGCTGTCCGCGAAATCATTGACAGCAAAACTGATATGTCCCGCTCTCGCGCTGCAGGCAGACTTGCTGGCAGTGTTTATGAAGCGATTGACGGCATAAAAAAGCGTATTGTAGATACGCTTGCTTCTATTGAAGTTGAAATTGAGTATCCGGAAGATGAGGAGACAATTTCCGACACATTTAATCCGCAAGAACTGGCTCTTGCCGCCCGCGATCTGGAAGATTTAGCTGGCTCGTGGAAGAGTGAAAAAATCTATCAGGATGGCGCTCGCGTGGTTCTCTGCGGCCGCACTAATGCCGGAAAATCCAGTTTGTTCAATGCGCTTCTTAAGGAAGATCGTGCTATCGTCAGCGACATTGAGGGAACGACTAGAGACTGGATTGAGAGCTGGGTGGACTTTAACGGTATTCCGGCGCGGCTTTTTGATACCGCCGGCCTGCGCGAGACGGATGACGTTATCGAGCAGCGCGGTGTAGAACGTACCCGTGATTTAACGCAGGATGCAGACTTGATTCTGTATCTGATTGATGCCAGTGCCGGTGTCACTGATGACGACCGTGCATTTTTTCAGGAACAGGCTCAAATGCAGAAAGCTGGCGGCAAGCCTGATGTGCCCCTGTTTCTTGTGTGGAATAAAGCGGATAAGCTTGCGGATGCCTCGCAGCTCTCCTTTCCGGAGGCCGCCGCGTGTGCGACAGGAACGATTATGCTCTCTGCAAAAAAAGGCACTGGAATTGACGCGCTTTGTGATGCCGTTTCCACAGCGCTCCAGCGGGGAGCGGCGACGACGCGTACGCAGGCCGGGCTTGGAAGCGAACGGCAGAAAACTGCTGTCGAGGAAGCGCTTTCCTGTGTACGGCACGCACTTGCCCTTACAAAAGATTTTACGCTGGATGCTGCCGTGCAGGATTTGGAAGATGCGCTGGATGCGCTGGGGGCTGTTACCGGCGATGTAACGCCGGAAGATGTCCTTGACAGTGTGTTCAGTCATTTTTGTGTCGGAAAGTAGGACGGGCCGGCGCCAGAAGCTACTGTTGCTGGAAGCTACAGCGCCAGCGGTGCCGGCTGTCAGGAAGAGTCAGCTACTAGAAGGTTCCGAAACGAATCATTGCGGCAAAGCTGTCTGCAAGCGCTGCCTGCTGGCTTTCTGACAGTGATATGTCCCTGCTTAATCCTGCAAGCGGGCTGTTTGTCGCTGCGACCCAGTAGCGTGCATCATCGGATTGCTTGTCGGGCGTTCTGCAGCGAGCCAGAACCGGTGCAAGCCCTGTCGTCCGGCTCAGCGCTTCCTGCGACTGAACGCTAATCAACTGCAGGGCGGCTTTTATCACCTGACGGTTATTCTTGAGGGGAACGGCAAAGTATACTGGCGCAGTAAATGCCCTGGAGTAAGCCGGAATGTTCGATGGAAAATATATGCTCGAATATCTGCTTATCGTCGTGTGTGCTGCCTGGCGGTGTGCGTCCAGCGTCATGATGACGGCGCAGGTTGATTTATTTTCCATGAGTGCCTGAACGGTTTTTTGCTCCAGCGAGAAAGTTTCCGGAAAAAGGATTCCTTCCTTATACCAGCGGTTTAGCATGCGGACGGCTTCGTACAGCGGCGTATCAGGAGAGCCTGCGAGCGCTTTTGCGGTTTCTTCTCCGTTGAATTCAGCCTTGTTGTTGTGATTCTTGTCCTCAGCGATTTCTATCAGCTGGACTGCGTTTTCATAGCTCTGTTTTCCACTGATGGCTTCTGTCATTGCACCCAGAATATCCAGCAGCAGAGCGCTGTCCTTTCCGGCGAACGCAATTTTTGTGCCGCTTTTTTCGTTTGCAGCGATGGCAAACTGCTCCAGGTCGTACCAGCTGTTGATGATTTTCTTTCCGGCCTTTTTAAGTTCCTGAGTCTGAACGGCTATTTCAAGATGAGATGACAGAACCGGCAGCGCCTTTATCTCCTTGCTTTTGTCGGCAATCGACAGTTCGCGGATTGAGGAGGTAGCATCTTTCAGAATGCCGGTTCCCAGCTGCACTTTTTTGGATACGGCTTTTTTTGCGTCCTGCAGGGCTTTTCCCGACGGCGTGATGACCATCGCCGGCTTTGCTCTCTTTTCCAGCTCCCAGGCTAACGGTCTGGAGCTGTTCAAAGTCACATAGGAAAAGGAATCTCCGAGCAGTTCTTGCAGTCCGCTGACCGTTTGTTCCGGGATGTTGTAAAAGGCAATTGACGGCTTTTTTTGTACGGATACAGTCAGAATCGAACTTAGCAGAATAATAGAAAAAACAGCACAGATTGAAATAATCACTAACTTTTTGTGTTTGTTCAACTTTATATGCATACACCTTAGTGTATCATATTTGAAAAAATCTTCAATAAGGTGCAAAAAAATGTTTTTAATTTGACAGCGATTTGCATGTCTGCTAAACTTGCGGAAAAGAGGGTGTCTGCGATGAAGAGAAGCTGTATATCAAAAATAATTTTAGCCTTCGTATTTTTATGTGGAATGACGCAGTTTTCTCTGTTTGCACAAGGATTTGATATTGCAAAAGCGTATCAGCAGATAGACGATGCTTTTGCGCGCAATTCAGCAGAAGATTTAGCAGCAGTCCTTAAGACATATGCACAGACACGGGATTACTATCTCTGCGAGTCATACACGCTGAAAAAAACACGTCAGTTCATAATCCAGAATAAGCTTGATTTTGCCCGGGCCGCGGCTCTCGTTGTCATAGACAATAATATTGACAATTTTGATGCGGTTGATTTGTATTCCTACATCGATAAGGCTGTTCTGGCAAAAGAAGCGGAACGTCAGGCTGAAGAAAATAAGCGCCTTCTTGAGATTGAACGCAAGGCAGCGGCCGATGCCCGCGTAAAGCAGAAGATTCAGACCGGAGACACCTATCACTCAGTAACGACATCTTCTGGAAAAACCGTTTTTATTAACGAAAAGCAGGTTTCTTATTCGCCCTATACCTGGACGTTCAAGATTGGCCTGGCGGACGTCCTGTTTCAGAAAAATTCAGCTACAGATTACAGCAGCATAAAATACGGAATTTCGGCGGGGTTTGACCTTCTGTATCCGACCGATGTGTTTGTTTTTGGAGCGGACACCTATGCGGACGTGCTGCTTCTGACGATGGGCAGCGGCGAAGAAGAAATACTGACAAGCATTCGCTTTATTCCACAGCTTGCCTTTTCTTCCTTGTGCAGATACGCGTTCCTGCGCATGGGCTTTGCCTGCTACGGCCTTTCGAGCACCGTGCGGGATATAACGGGTTCTGTCAGTACGTTTGCGACACCTGTTGTCGGCTTAGGGTTAAACAATATTAGCATTGGCAATACATCTCTGGCAGTGCATTATGATTACTGTCTTGGGTATTTTGCCTATGACGACGTCACATCCGCAATGGAAATGGGTGGAAACGTCCTGCTTCCGCTTAATGTCAATGAACGGACAAAGATTGGCATTGAGTTAGGCGTAAGCGACCTTCTTTTTATGAAGGATGATGGAATGGAAAATCGTACAAAAGTAACTTTTGCGATTGGAGTCGGAAATGTTGTTAAATAAAAAAGTATGTATGGCACTTACGTGCCTCTTGTTGGGAGTAACAGTGTTTGCACAGACAGATTCTGCTACTCGACTGATGCTCGAAAAGGCTGATGATTATTACACCAAAGGGCAGGCGTTACAGGCTTTTGCAGCAGTAAATAATGCGCTTCGAATCAACGAAACTTCATATCAAAATAATGGTATTCCTGCAAATGTGCTTATCATTGCCCGGCCGATTTACCGGCAGGTCTTGAAAACGGTTCTTGAAGAAAAGAATTACGATTTGTTTGATGAAGTAAATGCACGCATTGAAAAGTTCAAGGATCTTGCGGATGACGACATTAAGCGCCAGATAAAAAAGATTGAGACTCAGTATGCTGCGGACATTCAGGCCGCCCGCGAAGAGGCAGCGAAAGCGGCACGCGCCCAGGAACGCGAAGAAGACCGCCGTTCAAATGAACTGCTGATTCAGTCAATGACGGACGAAAGCCGCAAGAACAATGACGTTATGATCAGAACTATGACCAATACGCTGAACGAAAGCTTCGATAAGCAGGCGGAGTTGCAGGAACGTCAGTTCTCGGAAACGCAGAAGTCAAATCACACCGTGTTGATTGCAATTCTGGTGGTGTGCGGCATTCTCGTCATCGTGTTTATCATTGTCATTCTGAATATCGTTACAGCTTCCCGTGCAAATGCACGCCAGCAGGCGCAGTTTGAGGCGACGTTAAAGCTTGTTGCCGGCATGCAGCAGGCAAACAATCAGCTGCTTTTGGGCGGCGTTACTGATTTGTATGGTGACGGAGTATTAAAGAGCGCTGGCAGTTCACGCTGGGGTGTGGATGCGCTGCCGGCTCCCGAAATGACAGATTCAGAAAAAGCAGAGCTTAAGGAACTTGCCATTGCCTGCGAAGACAAGGGGGCGAAAATCGACCAGATTTCACGCCGCAAGAATAACTCAAAGAATGTCAGTGAACTGGTGTTTAAGCTGGCTCAGAATCTTGGGTTGAATCAGAATACTGCAATGGTGTATTTCTGCGCTGCAATGGTGTACGATATCGGCTTCCTTTCGATGCCGGAAGTCATCCTGAATGCAGAGAATCTTACTGACGACCAGCTTAATCAGCTGCGCGGCCATCTTTCAAACTGCGAGAAGTCTTTCGAGTTCGTGCCCGAAAAGTACCGCCAGATTTTTATCGATGCGGCAAAATATCACAACGAGAATATGGACGGTACCGGCTACCCGAGCGGCTTAAAGGATGATGACATTCCGCAGATAGCGCGCCTGATTCACGTTGCGGAAAGCTACAATGCGCTGATCAGCCGCCGCAGCTATCGTGCTATCCGGGACAAGGAAAGCGCAATTGAGGAAATGAAGGCACAGCCGGGATTGTATGATCCCGCAGTTGTTGCTGTTCTTGATGCTATTGTCTAAACTGCAGAGAAAAGCGCATTTGTGCGCTTTTCCTGTTTTCATGAGTATACAGTACAGGCTCATGTGTATATATGGCAGTGGAGCTGTATAGCCCGCTGCCGTTTTTTGTGAGGTTTTATATGTGTGGAATAGTCGGCTATGTAGGAAGTAAAGAAGCAACGCCGGTTTTGATTAATGCGCTTAAAAAACTTGAATATCGCGGGTATGACTCTTCTGGAATTGCCGTACTTTCAGATACAGCTGATGAGATTCTGGTAAAGAAGGCAAAAGGTGCGCTTAAATTTCTTGTGGAGCGTATTACAGACCAGGTAATCGAAGCTTCAAAACGTGAGGATAAGGCTGAGGCAGAAAAAGAAAATGATGAGCGTTTTGCAGCGGCGGTCGCACGAACTAAAGACTTTGTCCATGGAAAGCTTGGCATCGGACACACTCGCTGGGCTACACATGGCGAGCCGAGTGATGTCAATGCGCATCCGCACACCGATGTAAGCGGCTCTATCGCTGTTGTTCACAATGGCATTGTCGAAAACTATGCGCAGCTTAAGGCATGGCTTCAGGAGCAGGGCATCGTGTTCCGCAGCCAGACGGATACAGAAGTCATTGCCCACATGATTAATCATTTTTATGGAAAAAGCGGCGACATTTTTAAGGCTGTTCTTGAGACAATTCACCGCCTTGAAGGAAGCTATGCGCTGGGCGTAGTCTGCAAGGCCTACCCCGACCGCATTATTGCTGCCCGTAAGGAAAGCCCGCTGATTGTCGGTCTTGGTCAGGGAGAGAATTTTATCGCAAGTGATGTTCCCGCGATCCTGGAATACACGCGCGATGTGTACTTCCTTGAGCAGAAAGAATTAGCCGTCCTGTATGCTGACCATGTTGATTTGTATAACGAAAACGGCGAAAAGGTAATCAAAAAGCCGTACCATGTTGACTGGGACATTTCTTCTGCAGAGAAGGGCGGTTATGCCCATTTTATGCTTAAAGAGATTCATGAGCAGCCTAAAGCGCTTACCGATACCCTGCGCCCGCGCCTTGTCCGGGATGCGGACGGAAAGCCTGTGGACATTAATTTTGACGAAATCGACTTTGGCGAAACCTGGACGGGAGCGCGCCGCGTTGTCATTACAGCCTGTGGTACCGCATACCACGCCGGTGTGGTCGCAAAATACGCATTCGAGCATTTTGCCCGCATTCCGGTTGTCGTAGATGTTGCAAGCGAGTTCCGCTACCGTAATCCGATTTTGAACGTCGACGACGTGTTTATTGTTATCAGCCAGTCTGGCGAGACTGCAGATACGCTGGAGGCAATGCGCCTTGCAAAGAACGCCGGTTCCAGGGTGATTGCCATTACGAACTGCGTCGGAAGCACTGTCAGCCGCGAAGCCGACGAGGTGATTTATACATGGGCAGGCCCTGAAATTGCCGTCGCCTCTACAAAAGCATACACAACACAGCTGATGTGTCTGTATCTTCTGGCGCTGAAGATGGGAAATGCACGGGGTACACTCGAGCTGGCAGAATACCGCCGCCTGCTTTCCGAGCTTGATGCAGTGCCGGAAAAAGTTCAGCAGATTCTTGATAATCAGGCTGGCATTCAGCGCTTTGCTTCCCAGCAGTTCAATAAATCAAAGATTTTCTATATCGGGCGCCTGTTTGACAGTGCAAGTTCCCTTGAAAGTGCACTCAAACTTAAGGAAGTCAGCTACATGCACTGCGAGGCATTTGCTGCCGGCGAGCTTAAGCACGGTCCGATTGCGCTTATCGACAAAAATACGCTGGTTGTAGCTATCGCAACACAGCCGAAGCTCTACGAAAAAATCGCTTCTAACATCCTTGAGGTACGAACCCGCGGGGCTGTAACTATGGTCATCACGCAGGATACCTCTGGCGCATTTAATGAATGTACCGATGAGAAGATTCTGATTCCTGCAGCCGACCCGGCCCTTGAGTCGATGCTTGCGATAATTCCGGCTCAGCTGTTCGCCTATTACTGTGCCGTTCAGAAAGGCAACGATCCTGATAAGCCGAGAAATCTGGCAAAGTCAGTAACGGTGGAGTAAGCGTCAAAAAATGACATCCATGTCATTTTTTGACGTGCGAGTTTTGGGAATTGCTGCGCAACTCCCAAAACTCGCGGCATGTATTTACGCGCCATCCATGGCGCCGAGCAAGGAGCTTTTTATGCGTATACTAACTATGGGTGACTCCATCATGCAGTATAATGACTGCACGACATATCCGCTTACAGGCTGGGTGCAGATGCTTGACCGGTTCTTGAAGCCGGGAATCGAAATTCTTAACTTTGCTCGGAACGGCCGCAGCACAAAAAGCTTTATCGACGAAGGCCGCTTTGACCGGGTGCGCGCTGAAGCTGAGCCTGGCGACATTGTCCTGATTCAATTCGGTCATAATGATGAAAAAAGCAATGACCCGACGCGCTATACAGACCCGGACGGGCTTTTCCGCAAGAACCTGCAGTATTTTGTTACGGAACTGCGGAATGCGGGAGCACGGCCGATTTTGCTTACGCCGGTTGCCCGCCGCAAGTTTTCTGATGACGGCACGCTTGAAGATACGCACGGAAAATACCCTGAGGCAGTAAAAACTGTTGCCGAAATCTGCCACGTGCCGTGTATCGATATGACTGCGCTTTCCATGGCAGCAATTCAGCGGCTCGGAGTTGAAGACAGCAGCCTGCTGTTTATGAATCTGCCGCCGCACCTGTATCCGAATTATCCGCAGGGAAAGAGTGATAACAGTCATTTGCGTCCTGACGGAGCATTTTTGGTTTCTCGGCTTGCAGCGACAGAATTTTCCCGCCTGGACTCAGACTGGCCGGAGTACACTGATTTTGCCAATGCTGTGATAGTGTTTGCCGTAGACCGCGAAGCTCTTGATAAAGAGATTCAGGATGAAAAACAAATGGCCTGAAGCCTAAACTGACTTCGACTGTAAGCGGCGAAAACCCCATCGCTACGCGGGCTGCAGGGGCGTAATGCAGCTTTTCTTTCCGGAAACATTTGCCCAAGCCCGCTTTTTTGTGCTATAAATTGCATCATGTACACAAAAGAAGAAGCACTGAGCTACATTCAGGAAAACGACGTAAAGTTTATCAAGCTGTTTTTTACCGATATTTTTGGTTCAACAAAATCCCTTTCCATACAGCCGTCGGAGCTGGAGCGCGCCTTTGAGACGGGTATTCCGTTTGACGCAAGCGCGATGAACGGCTTTCTGAACGTGACCAGAGGCGACCTGCTGCTGGTGCCGGACCCGGCGACACTTTGCGTGCTTCCCTGGCGGCCGCAGACAGGGCGTGTGGTACGCTTTTACTGTTCGCTGCGCCATGCTGACGGTACCGGCTTTGAAGGCGACGTGCGCGCGCTTCTTAGAAAACAGGTGCGGGAGCTTAACGAGCAGGGCTACGAGATAAGCATCGGAACAAAATGCGAATTCTATCTTTTCCGGCTGGACGAGAAGGGCAACCCGACGCTGACACCGCAGGACAATGCGGGGTATTGTGATCTGGCTCCGCGCGACCGCGGAGAAAACGTGCGCCGCGAAATCTGCCTGACGCTTGAGCAGATGGGCGTGCATCCTGAGTCAAGTCATCACGAAAAGGGCCCGGGACAGAATCAGGTTGATTTCCGCGCAGGGGACCCGCTTACGAGCGCCGACAACCTGCAGACTTTTAAAACTGTGGTGCGCACGGTCGCCGACCGGAGCGGGCTCTATGCCTCATTCCAGCCAAAACCGCTGAGTGATAAGCCGGGAAGTGGCCTTCATATCGATGTGACGCTCGTAAAAGACGGAAAGAACATCTTTGAGGACGAGCTTACAGAAGAAGCCCGCGCATTTATTGCCGGTGTGCTTTCACATATCCGCGAGATTACATTCTTCTTGAATCCGTCGGGAGACTCTTACTGGCGGCTTAACGATTATCCTTCGCTGCGTGCCATCGGCTGGGGCTACCAGAACGCAGGCGAGCTTGTCCGTATCGTAAACACGCCCAAAACTCCGGCGTTAGCTACAGCGAAGCTTCCCGCATACTTTGAGCTTCGCTCCCCTGATCCAAGCTGCAATCCCTACCTTGCCATTTACCTTATTTTGGCTGCAGGCTTTGAGGGCATCCGCGAAAAGCGCGTGCTGGACATACCGGCGGATGTTCAGATTTGCACAAAGGATTCCGGCGACTGCGATGCATACGGTAACCCTAAAAAAGTCCTTGAATGCGATGATGAATCGAAGGTGCTTCCGGGCGGAAAATGGGATGCGCACATACTTGCGCTGGGCGACGGAAAATCAGGGGACAAAGCTGTGCCTGTAAGCGCATTCATCAGCTCCCTGCTTGGTGAGACGGTTCTTGCTGCGTTCCGCGCCGATTTTTCTAGCGGCTGGTCGGGAATGCACGATGCTGTAAACGCTGAAGGCTATTACGTGTAACAGGCACGCGGCACTTGTATGGATAGCGTTTTAATCGTATCTAACACAGGCTCCACGATGGGCATCATCTCCTCGCTTTTGCGCTCGCAGGCGTTCAGCCGCATCGTCACCTCGCAGGACGGAAACGACGCGCGCCGACACCTTGTCGACGGCGACTTTGATCTGGTGATTATCGACACGCCGCTTGCAAACGAGCCCGGCGATGACGTTGCCCTGCATGCAGCAGAAAACACCTCGTCTGGCGTAATTCTTGTCGTGGATGCAGAGCGCTTAGACAGCATTGCCTCCTATGTGGAAGACAGCGGCGTATTCGTTCTTCCAAAGCCGATTTCTCCGGAACTCTTCTATCAGGCGGCAAAGCTTTTGAGCGCAAGCCGGGCACGCATCCAGCAGATAGAAGCAGAAAACCAGCGGCTGCAAAAAAAGCTTGAGGAAACGCGCATTGTCGGAAAAGCAAAATGCCTGCTGATTGAACGCCTTAAGATGACAGAAGAGCAGGCTCACCGCCACATAGAAAAGCTCGCGATGGATACCCGCAGAAGCCGCCTTGCTGTCGCAGAAGATATACTCCGCCGGTATTCAGATTAGCTTTGCCGGCGTCCGGCCATCGTGCACTCCGCTTGACATAACAGTGTCGTTACGTCATAACAGAAAACCATGATTACCGATATGACCAAAGGAAGCCCTGCGAAGCTGCTGCTGGGTTTTACTCTTCCGTTGCTTGCGGGAAATGTCTTTCAGCAGCTGTACAATCTGGTTGATACCATTGTTGTCGGCAGGTTTGTAGGCGCTGATTCACTGGCAGCTGTAGGCACAACTGGCGTCGTATTGTTCTTCTTGTACGCGCTGCTTTTCGGCATGAGCGTTGGAGCTGGAATCGTCATGGCTCAGCTTTTTGGTGCCAAAAGCTTTGAATCCCTGCAGAAGGCTGTCGTTGCCCTGGTCTATCTGACGCTGTTTCTGACAGTCGTAATTTCGTTAATCGGGGTTGTCGGCGCTCCGTTTATTCTTGCCTTGCTGAAAGTCCCTGAATCAATCCGCGGAGAGGCGATTCTGTATATGCGGATTTGTTTCTCCGGAACTGTCTGCATGGCGGCGTATAATGTCGCTTCGACGATTCTCCGCAGTGTTGGTGACAGCCGCACGCCGTTTTATTCAATAGTCCTTTCTTCCCTTACGAATGTTGCCGCAAATCTGCTGTTTGTCATTGTGTTTAAGATGGGAGTTGCCGGCGTCGCTTACGGAACTGTCGTCTCTCAGCTCCTTGCGGCAATTCTGTGCATTGTCGTCGTAATCAGAAACAGACAGGAACTTCGCCTGACCGGTATGAACTGGAAGCTGGATAAGGGCATGGCACAGACAATCGTAAAGACCGGCGTGCCAAGTGCCATTCAGAGTGCGCTGATAGCGGTTGGCGGCATGACGGTTCAGGGCCTGGTCAATTCATTTGGAACGGCAACGATGGCCGCATACACGGCCGTTCAGCGTATTGACAGCGTCGCCATTCAGGTTGTGATTGCGATTGCTTCTTCGCTGTCAGTGTTCACCGGACAGAATATCGGCTGCGGCAATCTTGAGCGGGTTCGTGCGGCTCTTCGTGCGACGCTTGTCATGATGATGACTGCCTGCGGTCTGATTGCGCTTGTCGTCGTAACATGCGGCCACTGGATGTTAAAGCTGTTCCTTGATTCCCGGGAGGCGGCTGATGCCATCGCTATTGGAAGCCAGTATCTGACCGTCATCGGTATCGCATATCTGATTGCCGGCGTGATGAACAGCTACCAGAACCTGATTCGTGGTGCCGGGGATGTAAACGTGTCGCTGTTTGCCGGAATTGCCGAAGTTGCCGGCCGTGTCATTTTTGCAAATCTGTTTGTCCGCTGGTGGGGTACCTGGGGAATCTGGATAGCGACTCCCTGCAGCTGGTTCTGCGGCTGTATGATTCCTGTCATCCGTTACTACAGTGGTCGCTGGCTGCATCATATTTCATATCAAAGCTGATTTTTGGCTTGCAGGGGAACGGGCCGCACCAGTTTCTGCTGCCAGCGCGGGGAGCCATTAAAACCGTGGTGATTGACGCGCCCGTCATGCTTGCGCTATAGTACCGTTAACAGACAAAGGCGTCTGCTGTATATGTTTTGCGTGGTTTTGCGCGCAGAAAGCATACAGCAGACGCTTTTTTTATTTGGAGCAATAAGAATGTGTGGATTTGTAGGTGCTTTTGATTTATCAACAGGCGGCGTGCCGCTGGAAGAAGGCTTAAAGGACGAGCTGCGTACACAGCTACTTGATATGTCGCGGAAAATCCGACACCGCGGTCCGGACTGGAGCGGCGTTTACAGCGGCGAAAATGCCATGCTCAGCCACGAACGGCTTGCCATCGTCGACCCGCTGTCAGGAAAACAGCCGCTTGTCAGCACTGACGGAACTGTCATCCTTGCGGTAAACGGTGAGATTTACAATCATAAGGACATCCGCGCAGAATATGCTGACCGCTACAATTTTAAGACACAGAGCGACTGCGAGGTCATCCTTCCGCTGTATCTGAACAAAGGCGCCGATTTTCTTGAAGACTTGAGCGGCATTTTTGCCTTTGCCCTGTATGACAGCAAAAAAGATCTGTACATCATCGGCCGCGACGAAATTGGCGTTATTCCGCTGTATCAGGGATGGGATGAAGACGGCCGCTACTATGTGGCAAGCGAGCTGAAAGCGCTTGAGGGCGTCTGCTGTACGATAGAAGAATTCCCGAATGGCTCATATTTTGTTGGCGGTAGAGGCGCCGGAAGCCTTGCCACCCCGGAGCCTGTCCGCTGGTATCACCGCGACTGGGAAAAATTTGAAGCCGTGGAGCATACCAAGAGCGATATTGCAGTCCTCAAAACAGGCCTTGAAGAAGCCGTTAAAAAGCAGTTGATGAGCGACGTTCCCTACGGCGTCCTTTTAAGCGGCGGACTTGACAGCTCCATTATCGCAGCTATTACACAGAAATTTGCCTCAAAGCGCGTGGAAAGCGGCAGTACCGAAGAGGCCTGGTGGCCGCGTCTGCATAGTTTTGCCATTGGCCTTGAAGGAAGCCCCGACCTGGCAGCTGCCCGCAAGGCGGCCGAATATATCGGCACCGTGCATCACGAAGTGCATTTTACCGTCCAGGAAGCTCTTGATGCGCTTCCAGACGTCATCTATCACATCGAAACGTATGACATCACTACCGTGCGCGCTTCAACGCCGATGTACCTTCTGGCTCGTGTGATTAAAAGCATGGGCATAAAAATGGTTCTCTCCGGCGAGGGAAGTGACGAGCTGTTCGGCGGATATCTGTATTTCCACAAGGCGCCGAATGCGCGCGAATTCCACGAAGAGCTTGTGCGCAAGATGAGCAAACTGCACTTGTACGACTGCCTTCGTGCAAACAAGTCGCTGAGCGCCTGGGGCGTTGAAGGCCGCGTGCCGTTCCTGGACAAGGAGTTCATCGACATTGCGATGCGCGTAAATCCGACCGACAAAATGTGCGTCAAGCTGGCTGACGGAAAGCAGCGCATGGAGAAATGGATTTTGCGCAAGGCGTTTGAGGACATGCTTCCTGCCGACATCTGCTGGCGGCAGAAAGAGCAGTTCAGTGATGGTGTCGGCTACAACTGGATTGATACGCTTAAAAAAGTCGCCGAAAGCAAGGTGACGGACGCTCAGTTTGCAAATCGCGCCAAGCGCTTTCCGGTAAATACGCCGGTCACTAAGGAAGAGTACTACTACCGCGAGATTTTCGCCTCGCTTTTTCCGAGCGAAACCGCTGCCCGCACCGTACCGCACGAAGCGTCCGTCGCCTGTTCTACGGCAAAAGCACTTGAATGGGATGAAGCCTGGAAAAACATGGATGAGCCGAGCGGCCGCGCTGTTGCCGGCGTCCACGAAAGCGCCTACTAGGCGAGCATGGTGCGGTTCTGGCCTTTTGTGTCGTGCGCCGCACGCAGTGATCTGTTAGTGCCCCACGGGCTGGTATTTTGCTGCTGTCAGCGCACTTGCTAGGCAATTCTGCGCCGTGCGAAGATGAAGTTGGCATTTTGCGCCTGTCAGCGCCCTTGCTAGGCCCTGCCGGCAGGAGCCTGTTCTGTGATTGAGCCGCAGACTCTGTTTCTGCCAGTGCGCTTGGCCGTATACAGCGCCTCGTCAGCAAGCTTTATCGTCTCTTCGTAATTTCTGAAGTCAGTCTGCGGCGCATAGCCCAGGCTGATTGTCACAACGCCCGGACTGTTCTGTGGAAAAGGAATCGCAAGCTCCTGTATCGCTTTCCGCAGGGACTCAGCCTGTTCTCCAAGCCAGCTGTAATCGGACTGATTTCCCACTGCAATGAATTCTTCGCCGCCGTAGCGGTAGAACGTAAAGCCGTGTTCCGCACCCCACGAAAGAAACGCCGCTCCCAGCTGCAG